>JAGQRI010000211.1 GCA_020425515.1 Planctomycetota bacterium
ACCGGATTCGGGACCCGGATTACCACGTACTGTTTTCCCGTCGGTGCGGCCATGGACAGGCTTCTTAACACGGGCGCGGGCGGGCTGCACGCCCTTTTCGGTTGCTGTTGAGCGGATTTCAGGCAGATTGAGGGGCCGGGAAGCGTTCTGAAAGTGCCGTGGTGACCGAGAACACTTTAACCGACACGCTGAAACGCCGGCTGCGCGACCTGCGCATTTCGGTCACAGACCGCTGCAACCTGCGCTGCACTTACTGCATGCCCGCCGAGGTTTTCGGCCCCGACTACAAGTTCCTGCCGCGCAGCGAAATCCTCGACTACGAAGAGCTCGCCCGGCTGGCGCGCGTGTTCGCGGGGCTGGGCGTCAGCAAGCTGCGCATCACCGGCGGCGAGCCCCTGCTGCGCCGCGACCTGCCCGACTTCATCAAGATGCTCGCGGCCATCCCCGGCATCGACGACGTCGCCCTGACCACCAACGGCATCCTGCTGCCGAAGATGGCCGAGGCCCTGAAGGAAGCGGGGCTGGGGCGCGTGACCGTCAGCCTGGACAGCCTCGACGACGAGACGTTCGGGAAGATTAACGGGCGCGGCACGGGCGTGAAGCCGGTGCTGGCGGGCATCGAAGCCGCCGAGCAGGCCGGGCTGGGGCCGGTGAAGATCAACATGGTGGTGCAGCGCGGGGTAAACGAGCAGGACATCCTGCCGATGGCCGAGCACTTCCGGGGCACCGGGCAGATCCTGCGATTCATCGAGTTCATGGACGTCGGCAACAGCAACGGCTGGCGGATGGACAAGGTGGTGCCGTCGCGCGAGATCGTGCAGACGATCAGCCGGCGCTGGGCGCTGGAGTCGGCCGAGCCGAACTACCAGGGCGAGGTTGCCCGCCGCTGGCGTTACAAGGACGGCGAAGGCGAGATCGGGCTGATATCGAGCGTGACGAACACCTTCTGTGGCGACTGCAACCGCGCCCGCCTCAGCGCCCGGGGTGAGCTTTACACCTGCCTGTTCGCGAGCGAAGGGGCCGACCTGCGCGAACCGCTGCGGGAAGGCAAGACCGACGGCGAGCTGGCGGAACTGATCGGCGGCATCTGGCAGCGCCGCGACGACCGCTACAGCGAAATCCGCAACCAGCACACCAAGGGCCTCCCCAAGGCCGAGATGTCGTACCTGGGCGGCTGAAGCGATTTTGGATTGAGCTACTTTGCACGCCTGCGCCAATCCCAAATCCAAAATCGAAAATCCAAAATCTCCTGAGACCTGGGCTTCCTGACAACCCGACCGCAAGCAGTTATATTCAGCTCAATATGGCGGGCACCCGTGAGCAACCGGAAGACCTCAAAGGCCTGACACTGGGCAAGTGCAAGCTGCTGGAGCGTATCGGCCAGGGCGGCATGGGCCAGGTGTACAAGGCTTTGCACACGGGCCTCGAAAAAGAGGTCGCGGTCAAGGTGCTGCCGCGCGAGCTGGCCCGCAACGAGATCCTGCGCGAGCGCTTCATGAACGAGGCGCGCATGGCCGGGCAGCTCGAACACCCGAACATCACGCCCGTCTACGCCGTCGACGAAGAGGAAGGCCAGCCATACATCGTGATGCAACTGGTGGACGGCGTGCCGGTCAGCCGGCTGGTTTCGAGGCAGGGCGTCGACCCGCTGCTGGCCGTGCGCATCGCGGCGCAGGTGGCGCGCGGGCTTTCGTACGCGCACAAGCGCAAGCTGGTGCACCGCGACATCAAGCCGGACAACCTGCTGATCCTGAGCAACGGGCGTGTGAAGATTTCCGACTTCGGCGTGGCGGCCGCGATGGGCAGCGACGCGTCCGGCGGGCATTCCGGCAGCCCGCCGTACATGAGCCCGGAACAATGCCGCGGCGAGCCGGTCGACGGGCGCAGCGACATCTACAGCCTCGGCGTGACGCTTTATCTGCTGCTGACCGGGCGGCGCCCCTTCCTGGGCGAGACCGCGCAGGCGCTGATCCTGATGCACCAGCAGGACGAGCACCCGCCGCTGAGCGAGTTGCGCCCAGGTCTGCCGCGCGAGCTGGAACGCATCGTCAACCGGATGCTCGCCAAGAATCCCGATCACCGCTACCAGGAGGCCGAGGAGCTGGCCGACGACCTCGAGGCCGCCGCCGAGTTGATCCGCAGCCAGCGCCGGCGCACGGTCAGCATCCCGCGCGGCGGCGAAAGCGGCATCTACAAGATGGCGCGCCAGGCCGCCGAAGCCGCCAACGAGGAGCTGGACCGCAACGAGACGATCGAGCTGGCGATCCTGAGCATGACCACGCAGGTCGAGAACTCGCTGACCGACGCGCAGGTCGCCATGAAGCGCGCGCGCTACGACGACGCGCTGAAACAGATCGAGCAAGCCATGCGCCTGAAATCGAACGACCCGCGGCTGTTCCTGCTGCGCGGGCACGTTTTCCGCAAGCAGCGCAAGATGAAGGAAGCAATCGCCGACTACGAGATGGCGGTCAACCTCAACCCCGAGGACCCGCGCGCCCGCAGCTTCCTGGGCAGCATGCAACGCATGGCCGGCGACCTTTCCGGCGCGCGCGAAAACCTGACCTACGCCCTGAAGCTGAACGCGCATAACGTCGAGGCGCGCATCAGCCTGGGCAAGATTTACGAAAAGGGCCGCGCCTGGAAGGCCGCCGAGCGCGAATACCAGAAGTGCATCGAGCTGGTGCCGGCCGACGAGCGCGGCTACGTGGCGCTGTCGGTGCTGCTGATCAACCGCGACCAGAAAGAGAAGGCGGAGCAGATGCTCGAGAAGGCTCTCGAGATCAACCCCAGCTTCTCGGAAACGCTGTACTGGCTGGCCGTGCTGACCACGCCCGAGGACCCGGTGGAAGGTCTGAAGCTGCTGGAGCGCGCGGTCAAGAACGGCTTCCGCGACCGGCGCCGCCTGATGGAGCCGGCCTTCAGCAAGCTCGAAACCGTGCCCGCCTTCCGCAACCTGCTGAAGGTCTTCGGCACGTCCAAGCTGCAACCGAAGAAATAGCTACCTGGTCAACTGAATCAGCGTGCGGTCGTAGGCGTCCGTTCGCGTGTCGTAGAGTTGCAGGAAGCCGACGCAACCCGCCCCGCCGATCCCGGCCGGGTCCGTGATGCCGAAGCGAACTCTGCCGCCGTCTTCGCTGGTTTCGGGCGGCGCACAGAACGTGACCAGTGCGTCCGGAAAGAAGGTGGTGCGGAACGACTCGTCCGTGAGCATGTGCGTGTCGCCTGCCAGCGCGATCGCCCAGGTCTGGTTCGGCTCGTCGCTCGGCTTGAACTGCCAACTGCGGCTGGCGAAGTGCGAGCCCTGCGCGAAATGGATCGTCCGCGGCTTGCTGCGATAGCGCTTGCCGTTGGTCTCGAACTCGACGGCAAAGGTGGCCTCGCTGCCGAAGTAGGCAAGGTCGAGGGGCAGGTAGTGGTCGTGCCCGCTGGTATTGCCCAGGTCCACCCAGTTCTGCGGGCCGGTGCGCCCGAGCAGGCGGCAGCGGGAATACCCGGTGGTCTGCCACATTACCCAGACGTCGGGCGATGAAATACGCATGCCGTCGTTGGGCCACAGCCCCAGCGGATCGAGGGCGGGCAGGTCATCCAGCGGCACGGTTTCGTACTCGAAGCCGTCGGATTCGCTGTTGGAAGCCGGGCCGTCCGTTTCGTTGCCGCCGGGCACGGCGACGTTGCAGCCGCCCTTCGAGCCCCCGGACGCGCTGAATTTCCAGACGGCCAGCCCGGTCCAAGCAAGCGCGATCACGACCAGTGAAGCAACTAGCGGCATCCACTTCTTCATCGCGCGAGACTATAGCAGCGGGGTCAGTCCAGGTCGAAGAGCAGGAACTCGACCTCGGTTTCCGCCTTGATCGACAACGCGCCCACCTCTTCGACCGCCGCGCCGTCCGAGGTTTCGAGCGCTTCATCGTTGAGCGTCAGCCGCCCGCGAGTGACCTGCAGCCAGGCGGCGTGCCCGTGCGGCAGCTCGTAGTCGAGCGACTGGCCTGCCTCGAGGCGCGCGGCCCACAGCTTCGTGTCGGCGTTGATGGTGACCGAGCCGTCCGCGCCGTCCGGCGACGCCACCAGCACCCATTTGCCGGGCTCGGCCTCGGGCAGCAACTTCTCCTCGTAGCCGGGCTGGACGCCCTTTTCACGAGGAAAGATCCAGATCTGGTAGAGGTGCGTGGTCTCGTCGGTCGGGTTGGCCTCGCTGTGCAGGACGCCGGTGCCGGCGCTCATGCGCTGCACGACGCCGGGCTTGATCACGCCGTGGTTGCCCATGCTGTCGCGGTGTTCGAGCGCGCCCTGCATGACGTAGGTGACGATTTCCATGTCGCGGTGCGGGTGCATGCCGAAGCCGCGCCCGCCAGCGATGTAGTCCTCATTCATCACGCGCAGCCCGCGGAAGTGCACGTGGGCGCCGTCGTGATAGTCGGCGAAAGAAAACGTGTGCCAGGTGTTGAGCCAGCCGTGGTCGGCATGCCCACGGTCTTCGGCTTTGCGGATGCGAATCATGATCCACCCCCTTTCACCGGCTATAACAGTTCGATATCGAACAGTATTCCAACCCGCCCCTTAGGCGCAGGCTGCGCGCCATGGCCCAAAGGGCGACGGCGGGCAGGCTCAGTCAGCCAGCCGGTTTGCCATCTCGGCGACCGCCTTGCCCAGCCCCTTCACAATGCCTGCGATTTTCTCGTCCTTCAGCCTGCCGTCGTCGTCGAAAGCCTCGTTGGCATGGGCCAAGCCGTAGTGGCCCGGCAACACCAGCATCTGCACGGTGGCCAACATGTCGTGAAGGCGCGGCAACACGCGGATCCCGCCCCTCGCCCCGGGACTGGCGGCCATGATGGAAACCGGTTTGTGTTTCCACAGCCCGAACGGGGCGTGACCCTCACGCGGGCGCGAGGCCCAGTCGATCAGGTTCTTCAGGCCTCCCGGGACGCCGCCGTTGTACTCGGGGCTCGAAATCAGGAAGCCGTCATGGCTGTCGAACTGGTCCATCAGCTTGACCGCGTTTTGGGGCAGACCTTGAGCGCTCTCAATGTCGCCGTCGTAGACGGGCAGCGAGTAGTCCTTGATATCGATTACCGTTACGTCGGCGCCGGCCTCACGGGCTCCTTCGGCGGCGACGTTGACGAGTTTCTTGTTCCATGAGCCTTTACGATAGCTGCCGGCGAAGGCGAGGATCTTCGGCATGATTTCTCCTTGTCGGCTTATAACGGGAAGCGACGAGGATTGCATTCCGGCATGATTTAAAGTCAGAGGGACCGAAGCCTGGCGGCCTCGATCCCTCTTTTCGTGCCCCGTCCGGGGGCAACAGACGGGGCATGAACAGGAACGCCCAGGCAACGGGCGGTAATCCTGCAAAGCACGATTCGGCGTAAAGACTGGTATAGTGGTGAGTTAAAAGGACACGGGCCGGAACGTTTGTTCCGGCCCGTGTTATACCCCGGCACCAACCTACTTTCGCCTTTCGACTATCATCGGCCCGCTATGCTTAACTTCCGAGTTCGGGATGGGATCGGGTGTGTCCACAGCGGTATGGGCACCGAGAAAACTGCCGCCCCGAGGGGCAAAGTTGTCAAACGAGCGCGGCTCGCTGACAACAGCATACTGGATAGATTTTCATGACGTGCATCTTTTGCGTGACGCTAACGACGTGTCTTGGAATCTTTGAATCAACGCTTGAGTTGATCGCCTCCGGGAGACCCGGAGATTGTTGCGGTCAAGCCAATCGGATGATTAGTACCGGTTAGCTTTCTCCTCTCGGAGTTTACACACCCGGCCTATCGACGTGGTAGTCTTCCACGGTCCTGATAGGGAGTCCTTATCTTGCGAAGGGCTTCGCGCTTATATGCTTTCAGCGCTTATCCTTTCCGGACGTAGCTACCCTGCGCTGGGCCTGGCGGCCCAACAGGAACACCAGAGGTCCGTCCAACCCAATCCTCTCGTACTAAGGTTAGACTCGCTCAAGACTCCTCCGCCCACAGTAGGTAGGGACCAACCTGGCTCGCGCCGGTCTGAACCCAGCTCACGTACCGCTT
>JAGQRI010000212.1 GCA_020425515.1 Planctomycetota bacterium
CCGTTGCGCTTGACGAGGCGGTGTACTGCCTCGGGCAGCTTGTCCTTGTAGCGCAGCTCGCGGGCGACGTCGTTGAAGTCGCTCAGGTCAAGGTCGCCGTGGCCGGTGATCTTGCCGTCCATGGCGGCGCGCACGGTTTTGACCCGCGCCTCATCAGCGCCGCGCATGCCGAGCACGTAGGTGTAGACCTGGAGCATCTCGATGCTGCCGTAGAGGTACTGGACCTGCTTCTCGATATCTTCCGTGCCCTGGACTTTTTCAGCGGGCGCGTCGGCGGCACGGCACAACAGCAGCCAGCAGGCCAGGCGCTGGGCTTTTTCCTTCAGGGCGGAACCGAGCGCATCGCCCTTGCCGGCGAACGCGGTCTTCACGCTTGCGGCGTCGATGTAGCCTTCCTCGCCGCATTGGATCAGCGCCCACTCGGCGTCCTGCGAGCTGGCGTCATTGCCGGCGGCGAGCTTCGCGGCCCAACCCAGGGCGCGGTTGTCGCTGTCATGGCGGCACAGGAATTCCAGCACCGGCGCCAAAGCCTTGCGGGATGACAGGCGCTTGAGCGTTTCAATCGCCTTTGACTCGTCAAGACCGGCCGGCTTGAGCAACTGGTATGCGCCGTTGCCTTTTCCCTCGACCAGCTCCGCCGCAATGCCCGCGGCTTCCTCATTGATCCCGCAGACGCCGCGCAGGGCCAGCCTGGTAAGGCGGGCGCGCTGTTCGTCCGTGAGGGCGGGGCGCGGGAAGTCGGACAGGTCGGGCGTGTACTGGGCGAGCGCGCAGAAGTCGAACAGCAGGTCGGCGTCCGGCGACAGGTCTTTGAAGTCGTCGCGCTTCTGCTCGTCGAATTCTTTCAGCGCCTTCTCGACCTCGGCCTGGGCTTTCGGCAACAGCAGGCCGAGTTCATCGCGCATGGATTCAGCACGGAAGATGCGGTCCTCAAGGCGATCCAGCAATTCGGTGGACGGCCCGCCTTCGAAGTGCAGGTCGTCGCCCGGCAGGATCATGCCGACCTTCGGGTCGAGGATCGTGCTGCCCGCGACCAGCGTAAGTTCGTCGCCGACCTTGTAGCGCACCGGGTTGTCGAGCTTGACGGTGGATTTGTCAGAGGCCGAGGTGATGCGCAGGCGACCGTCCATGTCCGTGGCGACCATGCCGAGCAGGATTTTCTTGACCTCGCAGACGGCCCAGTCGTCGCCGTAGCGGACCTTGCCGTCGGCGGTTTTCTCGACGACGGATTCCGAGCGTTCCAGCCCGACGACCTTCAGATGAACAATGAACTTCGCGCGCTCAACCGACGCATCCATGCCCGCGGATGAGGCGAACACAGAAGTGGATGAGGCAACAAGACAAAGAACAAACAACCAACGTAAGCACTGCATCGGCCGGCTCCTGAGAGTCAGCCCCGGGAGATCATGCAAACGGCTGAGCAGGCGAATGGTTCATCCTGTCGAACATCCCCTGGGGTCACTCGTTCATATATGCATGCGTTTGATCTTATTCGCTGCTTTGCTGCTGGTGCTTGCCGGCTGTTCGGCGGCGGGCCGGATCCCGTCGGCACGGGTAACGCCCGCCGACGCTGACGTGACGTTCCGGGCGAAGTCCGGTCCGGTCAGCGTGAACCCGGACCACACCGACGCGCAGATTCGTGAAGAACTGGAGGGCGCTGTTGAAGTGAACGGCGTCAACATCGACGACCGGGTTTGCAGGCTGATCGCCGAGTGCCCCACGATGCTGGTGCTTCACATCTACCGGTACTGGATCGGCTCGGGTCCACCACAAGGCAAATTGACCGACGCGGGATTGCAGGCGTTGGCGCGGAACACGCACGTGCAACTGATCACGATCAACGAAGAATCGAGGATCACTGACACCGGCGTAAAATCGTTGTACCAGGACGACCGTATGCTGTACGTCTACCTGTACAACTGCTGGAGCGTATCGGAAGACCTGCCGGCTTCGAACACATCCTGCACCCGCGTAGTCGTCGACAACTCACCTGAACCGCCCGACCCAACCGACAACCAGGAAACCGAGCTGCCCGACGAGTAGCAGCCTGTCACCGATTGGAGCCCGAAGCGTTAGCGAAGGGGCACGCGCCGTAGGCGCGAAACTCGTCCACGCGGACCATCCTGCCTGTTCAAGGTGTAGTCGACGGCGTTCTGAACCGCCTCCTCCGTGAACAGCTTGCGCCGGCTTCCACGCCGCGTCCAAACCCTTTGCTCCTGCGAGGCGAAACCCGCCGCACGCAACTTTCGAGTCGCCCACGCTTTGCAGTCATTCATTACTTTCGCGGAATCATCCAGCGTCGCGACGACCATGTGCACGTGGTTGGACCTGACATTCAACGCCTTCAGGGTCCAGCCTCGGTGGTCGCATGTTTCTCGAATCGCGGCGTCAATGACTTTGCGTGCTTCGGGTGAGAGCAGGAACTCGGGCGTCTTGAGTTGTTCGCGATTCCTTGCATCACGAAGTTTGTTGGCTGGGATGTACGGAGTGCCCGGCGCGTTGTGTTCTTCGTCTACACTGCCGCGTTCGTCGCCGTGAAGCCAGGTGCCGTGGGTTGTGAAAGTGATGAAGTGGGCCAGTGGGTCGGAGTATTGCACGTGCCTGCTCCGTTTCGCCGCTTTGCGGCGTGCCCCTTCGTCCGCTTCACAACGTTCGCTTCGCGAACTGCTTCGGGCTCCAATGCGCCTACGCGCTTTGTTTGGCAAGCGCCTTCAGCTTCTCTTCCTTTTCCCACTGGCGGCAGGCTTCAATGAGTTCGTCGATGTCGCCCGCCATCACCTTTGTTAATGGCAGGCTTACCTTGGCGCGGTGGTCGGTGCAGCGGTCCTGCGGGAAGTTGTAGGTGCGCACCTTGTCGCCGCGCCCGCCGCTGCCGACCATGGCGCCGCGCTTTTCCGCCAGCTCGCGGTCGCGCTTTTCCTTTTCCATCTGGTACAGCTTGCTCTTCAGGATGCGCAGGGCCTCGTCGCGGTTCTTGTGGAAGCTGGGCGTGCTCTGACAGTCCACCATGATGCCGGTCGGCAGGTGGCGCATCTGGCAACGCGAGGAAGTCTTGTTCACGTTCTGCCCGCCGGGGCCGCCCGAGCGCGCGGCCTTGATCTCGAGGTCGCTCTCCTTCACCTCGATGTCCACATCTTCCATTTCCGGCAGCACGGCCACGGTCGCGAGGCTGGTGTGGATGCGCCCCTGGGCCTCGGTGCTCGGCACGCGCTGGACGCGGTGCCCGCCGCCTTCGTACTTGAACCAGCGCCAGACGCCTTCGCCCTTCACGCGGTAGGTGCCGCTTTTCAGCCCGCCGACTTCGGATTCGACCTCGTCCAGCGTTTCGAGCTTGAACTTGTGGTGGGCGCACCAGCGGGCGTAGTTTTCCATCAGCTCGCGGGCAAACAGGGTGGCCTCGTCGCCGCCTTCCGCGCCGCGAATTTCGAGGATGACGTCGCGGCTGTCGTCCTCATCATCGAGCAGGATCATGTCCTGGGCTTCCTGCCACAGCGCGTCGTGCTTCTCCTGCAACTCGGCCAGTTCGACCTCGGCCAATTCCTTCATTTCACTGTCGGCCGCGGGGTCGTTGATGATCTCCTCACTGCCGGCCATCTGTTCTTTCAGCGAGACCAGTTGCGCGTAGGTCTCGGCCTGTTCACGCAGGGACCCGCGCTCGCGCTGGTATTGCGCGAACAGTTTGCTGTTGCCGTAGACCTCAGGGTCTTCGATCAGCTTGCCGAGCTCGGCATAGCGGTCGGCGCGTTGTTTGAGCAGGTCGATCATGAGTGCCCATCCTAACAGATCATCCAGCTTTCAACCCGATTGGCTAAGCCGAACCGAGTTGGTGGTTGGTAGTTCGTAGTTGGTAGTGGCTTGCAGTGCCTATCAACTATCAACCGCCAACTATCAACTGCAATGAAAACCGGCGTGAAGCCGAAGCTCCACGCCGGTAAACGATTCCGCGTTGCTAATCCTTCTTGCCCTTGCCTTCCAGTTCGGGGATGACCTTCTTCTTGCCGAACACCTTCTTCTTTTCGAGTTCGGTCTTGAGGTCCTTCTGGATGCGCTTGGTGGCCTTCGGGGCGGCCTTCTTCTTGGCCTGCTTCTTCAGGTCCTCTTCGCTCCACTGGAAGCGCTTGGTGAACGCGTCCACGCGCCCCGCGCTGTCCACGAACTTCTGCGTGCCCGTGTAGAACGGGTGGCAGGCGCTGCAGATGTCCACGCTGAGGGTTTCATCCTTGGACAGGATGTTGAACTTGTTGCCGCAGGTGCAGGTGACCACGGTCAGCTTGTGGTCGGGGTGAATGCCGGTCTTCATTATCGTTCTCCGTTCCGCCTTCGCTGAAGCTTCGGCGTACTTACGCACTGGGTCCGAGCCTCCGTGGCAGGGGTGCCCAGCACCGCCAAATCGAGCGCGGAATCATAACGACGGGCGTATTCCACGCAATGGGGAGGTTAGGGACTGTCAGCCTGCCAGAATTTTGGCAGTGCGCCGTTTTGGAGGGCGTAATAACCATGCGCACAGCAAGTTATGAACACTGGGCAAAAAGACTGTGGCAAGGCTTGATTGCCGACCGTTAATGAATCTCTAGACTGTCTATCGCGCATTCAAGCAGGGGGAGCTTCATGAGGGGCCGGCAGGGCACGCTGATCACGATACTCGGCGCGCTGATCCTGGTGGGCATGGTGGCGGGGTACTTCCTGCTTTTTGCCCCGGATCGTCCCCAGCCCATCGTGAAGCCCGGCGACGCCGACCGCTGCGCCGGACTCGACGACTCCTTCGACGAGAACTACACCGCAAAGAAGAAGGGCCAGGGTGAAGACGGCGAGGATTCCCTCGGCGAAGGCGCCAAAGGCAAAGACGGCAAGGGCGGCGGCAAAAACGCCGGCAAGAAGTCAGCCGGCGCCGACCCCGACAACCCCGAAGGCAAAGAGGGCGAAGAAACCACGCCCGCCAACTTCGACCCCGAAACGGTCAACGAAATCGTCCCCGGGCACCTGCTGGTGCGCGTCCAGGACAAAGAGGACGAGCGCCCCCTGACCGGCACGGCCGTCTACTTCCCGCTGCGCGGCACGAAGCTCGAATCGCAGCTCGGCACCGTGGTGGTGCCGCCCGGCATGGCGGGGCTGGTCAAGCGCACGAACCGCAACGGCTGCGCGATCTGGAGCGAGAAAGAGCTCGCCAAGCTGATCGAGGAACAGAAGGAAGCCGAAGACAAAACCACCAGCGTGCTCGTCACCGGGCTCGGCTACGCCGACCTGTTCGAGCCGCTGAAAATTCCCGATCTCAAGAAAGGCGCCGAGGTCACCTTCAAGCTGTTCCCGGCCGTGCGCGTGACCGGTAAGGTGCGCGAAAAGCGCGGCGGCTCGGTCCAGTACGCACAGGTCGACATCCTGCAGACCAACCACCAGGGCGACGCCGCCAAGCCCGCCAACCGCTTCAGCATCAAGGCGGACGTGCTGGGCGAATTCACGCTGATGCTGGCCGAGTCCTACCTGTACACGTTCGAGGTCAAGCAGGCCGGCTACGCGCAGTATACGTCGAAAGTCTTCAACTTCCGTGAGGACCAGCACGAGGTCAGCATCCTGCTTGAGGCCGCGCGCGGCATCAGCGGCGTGGTGGTGGGCGCGGGCGGCAAGCCGGTCGAGGGGGCCGAGGTCTGGGCCCGCGACGACGGCGAGAAAATCCTGACCGACGCAGACGGCAAGTTCGCCTTCGACATGGTCAAGGACCGCATCTTCCGCAACGACGTGACGCTGCGGGTCAGCGCCGAGGGTTACGCGCCGCAGAACAAGAAAGTACTCGCCAACGACCACAAGGTGCGCTTCGAGCTGGAAACCGAGGGCACCCTCACCGGCATCGTGATCAATGAAAAGAACGAGCCGATCCAGGGCGCGCTGGTCGAGTGCACCTACCTGGAAGGCCGGGCACGCTACCCGTACGACGCCGTGCTAAGCGACGCCGAGGGCAAGTTCAAGTTCGGCCAGTTCGCCAAGGGGCGCGTGCTGCTGACGGCCACCTACAAGGACCTCTACAGCCCGACACAGACCATCGACGTCAAGCCGAAGTCGAACGCCGGCCCGGTCAAGCTGGTGCTGACGACCGGCGGCGGCATCACGGGCCTGGTCAGTTGCAACGGCGTGGGCATCAAGGGCGTGACGATTGCGCTGGACGGCAAGTCCACGGGCGCGACAGACGCCGACGGCAATTTCAGGCTCGGCGGCGTGCAGCCCGGCAAGCACAAGCTGAAGATCCTCAACGAGTACCCGATTTCCGACGAGCAGGTCCGGCAGTTGCCGGTCTTCACGACCGACGGGCAGCACTACTACTACCTGCCCGCCGAGCAGCAGGTGGAACTCAAGTTCGCCGACAACCAGACCGTCAACTTCGAGGTCGAGGCCTTCGACGCAAAGGTGGACCGCAAGATCACCGTCAACGTCGTCAGCCAGCCCAACGAGCCCGCCACGGCCGTGCAGGTAACGATCAAGCCGGTGCTGGGCTCGCCGCCGCCGGGCGTCGAGGCGCCGAAGACGCAGGTGCTGGCGATCGACCTGCCGGACGGCACGGCGCAAATGCCGCTCAGCCTGCTGAACGGCGTGAGCTACGAGGTCACGTTCGTTCACAACCGCTTCTTCACAGCCAAGCTCACTCCCGAATCACTGGCCGGCGTGCAGGACGGCGGTACGGTCGAGGTCGTGCTCGAGCGCGCCTTCATCATCAAGGGCTACATCAAGGATTCCGAGGGCAACGGCATCGAAAGCGTGCAGGTCTCGCGCGATCGCAAAAACCCCTGGGCCAGCCACGCCAGCACCGACATCTACGGTTACTTCGAGATCGGCCAGTTACAGGCCGGCGACTACCTGATCAGCGCCTTCAAGACGAGCTACTACCAGGAGCAGATTGAGGTCCACATCGAGAACGACGATCCCGAGCCGATGCAGATCACGCTGGTCGGCGCGAACGAAATCCGGATCATCGTCGCCAACGACGGCACGCCGCAGCCGGGCGCCCACGTGCACATCTACCGCAACGACGCCGAGGGCGACGACCCGAACGACTACAAGCGCCACTTCGACATCGGCACGACGGACGCAAACGGCGAGAAATACATCAACTTCCACTGGGTGCGGAACTACCAGATCGTCGCCTACTACGGCAACGAAGTCGCTTTCGTCAACTTCAACAACCTGAAGGAAGAGCCCGAGCGCGAATTCACCATCGAGCTCGAGAAGGCCTACGACCTCAAGGGGCGCGTCGTGGACAAGGACACCATGCAGCCCCTGCCGAAGGTGATCGTGCGCGCGCACATCGCGCCGACGGGCGTGGACGGGCGCGACGGCAATTTCTTCCAGCTCGAAAGCGACAACGACGGCTACTTCAGCTTCAAGGTGCCCGCGGGCGATTACTTCTTCTATGTGCCCCAGACCAGCTCGCACCAGAGCTACACCACCGAGGGCAACACCGTGCCGGCCGGCAGCCTGAACCTGCAACTCGAGGTGCCGATCCGCCAGGACATCCAGGGCAATTACGCGCAGATCCTGAGCGTGACGGCGAACTCCACCATGACGGCCGGCGAGCAGTACACCGTGGACGTGACGGTCAAGAACATGGGCAGCACGACCTGGACCAGCGCCGGCAACAAGCCGTGGCGCCTGGGCAGTCAGTCCCCGCAGGACAACCAGACCTGGGGCATGAACCGCGTGCCGCTGCCGCAGGGTGTGCAGGTGCAGCCGAAGGCGACCTACACGTTCACGGTCACGGTCACCGCGCCCACCACCCCCGGCCAATACAACATGCAATGGCGCATGGTGCAGGACGGCAAGGAATGGTTCGGCCAGCTCAGCGAGAAGCTGACGATCACCGTCGTAGCCGCCGAAGGCGGGTAGGACGGTGATAGCGCACCCTGCACACAGCGCGTATAATTTCGGCTGAGGTAGAACGTGCTCGCAACGGACCGCATCACGCCCTATCGGGCCAGCACCCCCAGGACGGTGAACCTGCCGGACGGCAGCGAATGTGCCGTTCCCGACAGGATGTCACTGGCGGAGTTCGAGGCGTTCCCGTGGCCGGAAGACCGCCGCTGGGAACTGATCTGGGGGGTGCCCGTAATGACGCCGTCGCCGCAGCCTTCGCATCAGGACTTGCTGTTCCAACTCGCCAAAGTTCTCGATATCGCGGTAAAGGAGACGGGGTTCAGGATGTTCTACGGCGTAGACGTCCGCCTGCCGGGCCAGACAAGCTACCTGTGCCCCGACGTCTCCGTGTTCGAAGCGGACGCGGACGTGTCGAAGGTTCCCATCGCCGCAATACCCAGGCTGGTTGTGGAAGGGCTTTCACCCAGCACGGCGGCCAACGATATGGGAACAAAACGCGACGCCTACGCTGCCGCCGGCATACCGGAGTACTGGATCGCCAATCCCAGCACGAACGGGCTCTCCATCCTCGTCGAGCCTGCGGACGGCGCGTACCGGGAACTCACCGTGGCGCCCGACGGCTTCATCGCGTCCCCCACACTCGGCAAAAGGCTGCGCATCCGCCACGTCGAATACGGTTTCGAAATCGACGTTCGGTAGGGGCCGCCCCGCGTGGCGGCCCAGCGAGTGCCAACCCGCTCGACGGGCGGACACGTGGGTCCGCCCCTACAGCCCTATATCGTGCACGAGTCACAGGGCCGTCGGCGCTATGTCGATGCCGTTTTCAAACGGGTTGCGTTGCCCCTCTCTTGAAGGCATGATTCCGCCCGCACCGCCTTTGGCGGCGCAACCTAAGAGATTGCATGATCGGTGAATACGACATCTTCCTGCCTGTCGTCTGGCTGCTCGTCAGCGCGGGCATCATCATGCTGATCGACCTGTTCTCGACCCATCCGGAACAGGCCCGCATGTTCAACTTCTTCACGGCCCTCGGCGGCGTGATGCTGGCCTTCGTCAGTCTCAACCCATACTGGGACGCCCCGGCGCAACTGACCATGCGCGGCGCCATGCTGGTCGACCAGTTCAGCGCCTACCTCATGATCGCCATCCTGGTCGGCACCGCGATCAGCATGTTCGCCAGCCTGAGCTACATTAAGCGCATTGGCGTTAATCTGGCCGACTTCCTGATCACGCTGCTGTTGGCGGCTTCGGGCATGGTGCTGCTGACCGTCGCCAACGATCTGATCATGATCTTCCTGTCGATCGAGCTGCTCAGCTTCTCGGTCTACGTGCTCACCGGCATGCACGGCAAATCCAGCCGCAGCGCCGAAGGGGCAATGAAGTACTTCATCATGGGCGCCTTCGCGACGGGCGTTCTCGTGCTCGGCATGGCCTGCCTGTATGGCGTCACCGGCGAGTTGCAGCTTCGCCCGCTCGGCGAAAAGCTGGTGCAGATCTTCGCCCACCGCGACGGCACACAGTACATGGCCACCTTCGGCATGGGCGCGATCCTGATCGCCTTCGCCTTCAAGGTCGGCGCGGTGCCGTTCCACAGTTGGGTGCCTGACGCCTACGAGGGCGCCCCGACCACGGTTACGGGCTTCATGGCCGTCGCGGTGAAGGCGGCCGCGTTCGGCGCGCTGATCAGAGTCGCCGTGGTAGCCTTCCCGCTTGGCGCATCCCCCACCGGCTTCTTCGGCGACTTGGGTTTCGCGGGCTACGCGCTGTGGCTGCTGAGCGCGCTCAGCATGATCCTCGGCAACTGGTTCGCGATCAGCCAGCGCAACGTCAAGCGCATGCTGGCCTACAGCAGCATCGCGCACTCGGGCTACCTGCTGATGGGGCTGGCCAGCGCCGGCGGCAACAGCGAGGCCTACGCGGGCATCCTGTACTACCTGCTGGCGTACACGCTGATGACCAGCGGCGCCTTTGCCATGCTGGTTTACGCCTCAAGCGGCGGAAAGGACGTCGAAAGCCTCGATGACCTGCGCGGGCTGGCCTGGAAGAAGCCCGCCGTCGGCATCGGCATGGCGATCTTCATGTTCAGCATGGCCGGCATCCCGCTGACCGCCGGCTTCATGGGCAAGTACTTCATCTTCGCGAACACGATCGCCGCCGGTGGGCGCTACACGATCCTCGGCATCATCGGCATCGTAATGAGCATCATCGGCGCGTACTACTATCTGCGCGTCGTGGCCTACACCTACTTCCGTGAGCCGGACGACAAGCCGGTAGCAGGCAAGGAAGACTGGGGCCTTAAATTCGCCCTCAGCCTTACGGTGTTCGGGACGGTGTTCCTGGGCATCTTCCCGCAGTCGTTCTACAACGCCGCCGAGCAAAGCGTGCAGGAGCTGCGCCAGGAAAAGCGCGCCATCCAGCAACCGGTCGTCGAGGACCAAACCGGCAAGCCCGCCGTCGCCGAAGCCAAGTAGTTTCCCTGCAATCCCAGCCACCCGAATGCCGAAGTACCAGGGGGCGCCCCTGCGGGCGCTTTCAGCCGTGGCATTGTTTCTCTAGAATCCCGCACGGAAGGACGGAGAGCAGCAGTGGCCTTCTGGAACCGCATCTTCAACAAGAAAGGCGACGCCGCCGTGGCCGAAGCGGACAAGGACGACGTTTCGCCCTCCGAGCCCGTCTCGAAGCCCAAGCCCGAGGACGGCGCGATCGTCGAGAGCGACGCCGTACCGGAAGGCACAGGCAAAGTCCCCAAGAAGAGCTTCCTGAACAAGTTCGAAAGCAAGGTCCGCCGCAAGGTGGACAGCTACGTCGACAACAAGGCCGACGCGCTGCTCGATGACGCCACCCGCCGCGCCGAGCAGTTCCGCCACGAAACGCTTGAGGAAGTCCACAACCACGCCATGAAGCTGCTCGACCTGACCGAAGAGCGCATCGACGAGAAGCTGGTCGAGATCGAGGATATGCTGGAGAAGCGCCTCCAGGCCGAGCTGAAGATGCGCCTGCGGGCGATGCTCTGGACGCTTGCGTTCGTGCTGATCATGGCCGCCGTCAGCTTCGCCTACGTGTGGGTCAAGCGCAGCACCGGACTGGATGAAAACAAAGGCAACAGCGCCGAAAGCAGCCGCCCGGCTGATGAGTAGAGGTCAGAGGTCAGAGAAAGTATACCCCCTGTCTCCTGTCTCCCGCCTCCGGCCTCCCGCCTCCCGCCTCCTGTCTCCCGCCTCACCCAAACAAGCCCCATGACAAGGCAAACGGGGCAAACTATCCTGTTTGGTCTGCATGACAGTTGGCGGTGAAATGATCGCGGCGCGCGCCGTGACCATGGCTGCGACTGCCTGCGGATTGGCAGCCGGCCTGGGACTTTTGTCAGCAAATGGGTGACGCCGTCCCGGCCGCAAACTAGATTGCGAAGCCTTCACTATCATAGGAGAGGATATGGCGGGCCAACCACCGGGCTACAACCAGGGTCAACCCCAGCAGGGCGGTTATCCACAACAACAGCAGGGCTATCCGCCCCAGCAGCAGCAGCCGTACGGGCAGCCGGGCTACGGTCCGCCGCAGCAGCAGCAGGGTACGCCTGGTTTGGCAATTGCCGGGTTGATCCTCTCCATTATCCCGTGCACCTGGCCGCTCGGGTTGATCTTCGCCATCATCGCGCTTGTTCAGTCGGGAAACCGCAACGGCGCAGGCAAGGGCATGAGCATCGCCAGCATCTGCATCTGCGGTGTTTGGCTGGTACTCGGCATCATCGGCCAGATCGCGCAGCACGCGTAGAACGCTCTTCGGCGTGGCCATGCACCGCGAGTGTGCATGGCCACGTCGATTGCTTCATTCAGGCAGCCCCCTACGGGCAGCTATCAGTTCTCGGATTTCTCCAGTTGTGTTTCCAGCTTCTCGAGACGGTCGTTCAGTTTGCGAACGGTCTCGCGGAACTCTTCCAGTTGCTTGTCCACGCCGGCGAGTTGCGGCTTCGCGCCGGCGCGGATGCCGGCCGCCGCACGCGCCACGCCGGTCTGCTCCTGCTCGCTGAGCCCGCGCCCCCAGGACTCCAGTTGGCCGACCGCTTCGGTGGCGCCCGCCGACTGCAGACCCATCATCGCGAACTTCTGCACGCGCGGCGTCGGGTCGCGCAGCAGGTCCACCAGGCGCTCGACGGCCTTCTCGCGATCCGCTTTCTCGAGATACTTCGCCAGCGCACCGATCGAGGCCGCCGCCCAATGGCGTGCACGCTGGCCGGTCTTGCCGTAGCTTGACGCGTCAAGTAGCGGCTGCAACGCCTCGCTGCGTCGGGTCTCCGCCAGCCCGCGGAACGCGCCCGCCTGCTCCCAGCCCAGCGGCGTGTCCTTGCCCGCGGCCGCAAGCAGCTTGTCGAGCGGCATCTCGTTGCGCTGCGCACCCAGCACTTCCCATACGGCGGCACGGGCGCGGTACACCTGCACGTCGCCCTCGATGAACCGTCCCAGCGCCTCGCGCACTTTCGGCCCGCGGAAGTGGCCGGCGCAGCGCACCAGCGTCTCAAGCACCATGCCGTCCTGCTCGACGCCCAGCAACTCGTTCAGCGCCTCGCTGGCGACTTCGCTGTTGGTCGTCATCAGTGCGCCGGCCATGCGGATGCGCACGCCCCAGAACTTCTCGCGCCGGTAGGCCTCGCGCACGGCTTCGATGTTCTTGCGCTTGCCGGTCTTGCACAACTCGCGCGCGGCCAGGATGCGCCCGACGACGTCCTCGGCGTCGGTAAGCTGCTTGCGCAGTTTCTCGTCGCCGGGGTTGAAGTCGATCTTGCAGACGGTGCGGACAGCCGGGTCGAGGCGGACCTGCTCGGGCTCCTTGTCCATCTTCACGCTGAACGAGTGCTTGTCCTTCTCGATGCGTACTTCGCGCGTGTGCAGCTTGCCGTCGATCACCCAGCCGATATCGGTTATGAACTCGAACAGCTTCACGCCCTTCTTCTTGTCGGCCTGCTTCTGCTCGATCTCGAAGGTGCCCTCGCCCTTCTTGGCGTCAAAGCTGAAGCTCGCCTTCAACGACGGGTAGCCCTTGCCGAAGATCCACTGGTCGAACCACTT
>JAGQRI010000213.1 GCA_020425515.1 Planctomycetota bacterium
AGGCCGAGTCAAGCTGCCCCAACTGGATCTGCGCGCGCGTGCGCCGCACCCACAACTCGATGTTGACCGGGTCGCGCTTCAGCCCGCTGGCCGTCGCGTGCAGCACGCCTTCGTGTTTGCCCTGCTGGCGCAGGAAGTCGGCCAGCATGCGCCAGGCGTCGATGCGGTCGGGCGCGGCGACGGCGACGCTGCCAAGGCGCGCGATCACGGCGTCGCGCCGGCGGGTGACCTCGGCCTCGCCGCCGGTCTGGTTGGCCCAGGCACGCTTGGCCAGTTCCAGCTCGACGGTCACCGGGTCAAGCTGGCGCGCCTGGTTCAGCACGCTCTCGGCGCGGACCGAATCGCCCACCATCACGGCTTCGCCGCTCTGGTTCACGAGCTCGATAATCGTGTCTTCGTGGTACTCGCCCACTGCAGTTCACTGGCTAGGGTCGCAAAAGGACCATTAATGTACCCGATCGCACAGGCAGGGAACATCCCCTTTCATTATGTGCGTTTACACCCCACGGACAAGCCGCTGAACCCGAGTTAGCATGCCCGCGATACGAGGAACCTGTCATGCCCAAGCGAACCACGATCCGCGACATCCAGGCCAAGGCCAACGACGGGCAGAAGCTGTCGATGGTCACGGCCTACGACGCCTTCAGCGCGAAATTGATTGAACAAGCCGGCATCGACATCGCGCTCGTCGGCGACAGCGTCGGCACCACCCTGCAGGGGCGCCCGGACACCCTCGGCGTCGAGATCGAGCACATGCTCTATCACACCGAGATCGTGGCTCGCAGCACCGAGCGCATCCTGGTGATCGGCGACATGCCCTTCGGCAGCTACCAGGTCAATGAAGACGAGGCCGTGCGCAACGCCGTGGCCTTCATGAAGGCGGGTGCGCACGCGGTGAAGCTGGAAGGCGGCGCCAGCGTCATGCCGCTGATCGAACGCATGTCCGACGCCGGCATCCCGGTGATGGGGCACCTCGGTTTCACGCCGCAGAGCGTCAACATCACCAGCGGACCGCGCGTCAACAAGGCCCGCGACGAACTGATGGAAGACGCCGAAAGCCTCGCCGACGCGGGCGTGTTCGCAATCGTCCTCGAAATGGTTCCCGCCAAAATCGCGCAGGAGATCACCAGTGCGATCGGCGTGCCCACCATCGGCATCGGCGCGGGGGCGCACACCAACGGGCAGGTGCTGGTGTTCCACGACATGCTGGGCTTCGATCCGGACTTCAACCCGAAGTTCCTGAAGCGCTTCATGGACTTCCACGGCCAGGCGCTCGACGCGCTCAAGAAATACAAAGAGGAAGTCGAGAACGGCCAGTTCCCCAACGAGTCGCAGAGCTATTAGGTCTCCCGCTTGTAGCTCTTCGTGATTCTTTCCGTCTCTTCCTTCGTCAGGGTGGTCTGTTCGTCGGGCAACTCCTCGATCGCGACCATCAGGCTGGATTGCCGGCGCGCGTAGTAGCGGCGCTTCGCCCACGCCACCGGCGTCAGCAGCATCAGCATCAGTACCAGCACCGGGCCGGAGAGCTTCAGGATTCCCTCGAGGTACTTCTGGCGCGGCCTGCCCAGCGGCTCCCCCATCTGCTGGGCCGCGGGCAGCAGCACCATGAACGAGCTTCCGCCCTCGCTGCGTTGCAGCACTTCGCCCAGCCCGTCCACGCCCACGCCGCCGCCCGGCCAGACCGTGATCTGCCGCGAGCCCCGGATCAGCGCCTCGCGCCGCTGCTCGCGGATCCAGTAGCGCTCCTGCGCCGGGTGCACCGGCTCAAAGGGCATGGTGTAGATTTCCGTCGACCACTGGGTGCTCCAGTGATTCAGCGTGGTCATCGAAGGGTACACGCGCAGTTGCCACATGTTTTCCGCCACCAGCGGCTCGCCGGCGACTTCGCCCGGACGCCCGGGCCAGCTTTTCTGCACGGCGGGCACGGGCCCGCGGTCGAACATGTAGGCCGAGGTCGAGTCCGGCCCGGCGATCACCAGCACCAGCCCGATGTGCCGCCGCTGGGCCAGGTCGCCGGCGCGGGCGACCCAGTCAAGCCGCTCAGCCGCGTCTTTCACCACGACCGGGCGCCACACGACAATCGCGCCCTCGGTTTTCCCGGTCAGGGCCGAGTCCGTCGCGCCGACCAGGTTGTCCTCTGCGGTCACCACGTAGAAGCGGACGAAATCGCGGCGGTTGATCGGCACTGTCGCGTAGGAGCCCACCCAGTCCCCGCAGCAGGCAATCAGCAGCAACCCGGTCACCAGCAGCCCGGGCCAGCCGCTGCGCCTCGGCTCGCGCAGGCGGGGCGTGGCGAACATCTCGGCAGCCATCCAGGCAAACCCCGTCATGACGCCCGCCAGGCTGGCCAGCCCGACGCGCGGGTAAATGAACCGCACCAGCCGGCTGTCGATCATGCCGCCGGTCGGGATCAGCATGCGCGCATCGTGCGGCAGCAACGCCCAGAAAGCCGACGCCAGCAGCACCATCAGCAGCGGCCTGAGCGGCCATGGAATCTTGCGGCAGATCGGCAGCTCCAGGGCGAAAAACGGCAGCGCGGGCAGCAACCCGGCGGCCAGCCAGACCAGCAGCGGCGACACGCCGTCCACGTCGAGCAGCCAGAATGATTGAAAGACCGCGGCCAGGCTGAAACTCACGCCCGCCAGCAACAGCGCGCCGAAGGGCCCGGCCCCGCGGCAGGCGAAGCACAGCGGCACAAGCGCCAGCCAGCTCAGCGCCCAGGCGCCGGTCATGTCGCCCGCGAGGTACAGCAGCACCGGCGTCAGCAATGCGGGCAGCACCCGCGCGGGCACGCTGCGCAAACCGCCAAGCAGCTCTTCGTGCTCGAGGTTGTTCAGCAGCGCCAACTTGACCCCCACGGCCCGCGCTTGTACATGAAAAGGTTCGGGCCCGGATGCTACACTATGATGGGCCCCGGGCTGCTGTCCATGCAGCGCCCACGGGAAAGGAGAGCCCGGTTGGCACGCGCCGTTCGCATTCTGTTCGTAGCCGTCTTCCTGCTGAGCCTGTGCGCCTGCGGGGGCAAGATCCGTCGTGACTTCGGCGGCGGCGGCGGCGGCAACGGCGACGCGGACGTGATGATCCTGCAGGATCGCCCGGCCGTGGAACTCTCCATCTGGGAAGGCGCGGTGGTGTTCGACCTGCGCGACTACGATTCATGGGCGCAAGGCCACGTCCCCGGCGCGCGCCACGTGACCGTCCAGGACCTGAAGGACGGGCGCGGGCTGCCGGAAGACCTCGACGCGCCGCTGCTGTTCATGGGCGACGGCCCGCTCGATTCCAGCGCCGAGCTCGCGGCCGACGTCGCCGTCAAGCGCGGGCACACGGACGTGCAGCTTTTCCCCGGCGGCTGGCGCGCCTGGATCGGCGACCGCCCGGTCGATAACTAGCCCCCGATTTTCTATGATTTGAGCGTCCCCGAGGCCGGCCCCCCCAACGGCGCGCGATGCGATATCTTCCATTACTGCTTCTGCTGCTCCTCGCCGGCTGCCACAGCCAGCAGCGCGACTACGATTACGACCGCGACCCGTGGCGTGACTACGACCCCGAGGTCCAGCACCACACCTACGATGAGGACTACGTCCCGCCCTCGCGCATGAACGCCGAGCAACTGGTCGAGCGCGCCATGGCGGCGGAAAGCAAGGGGCGTGAAGACCAGGCGCGCGTCGACTACCAGCAGGCCTTCCGCCGCGACCGCTGGTATCCCACGGCAAACGAGCGCTACCAGGACCTGATGCTGCGCAACGACCTGTTCGACACGGTCTGGCAGGAATACATCGACCTCTGGCAACAGAACCCCGAACGCGGCGACGCCTTCTGGTACCACCTGCGCCCGATGCTTGAGCGCCGCTCCGGCACCGACATGCCCATGGAGCGACCGGAAAAGATCACCCCCGAAGACAACCAGAAGGTGCACGAACTGCAGGACAGCGCGGCCGCCAAACACGAAGCCGGGGACGACGCCGGCGCGCGCGAAGACATCGAGCAGGCCCTGAAACTGAGCGACATGGTCGAGCTGCACCGTACGCGCATCGACCTTTCCACGCCGGAAGAATACGAAACGCTGCTGGACGAATACGCCGAGCGCGCCGAGGAAAACCCGGCCAGCGGCGACGCCCTGTATCTGCACGCGCGCCTGCTGGCAGTCAACGACCCGCACAAGGCGTTGAACGAGCTGCGCGAAGGCTGGGCGATCGAGCTGCCGGGCTGGTGGCTGCGCTTCGGCATGGCTGAAATCTGCCGCGACCTGGGCGACGCCGAGTTGCAGCCCGCGCTTGACGGCGACAACGAAGCCGCGCGCTCCGCCGCCGGCTGGTACAAGGCCGCCGAGGCCTTCGCCCGCCGCTGCCAGCAGGCCCGCCCCGGCGACCCGGGCTGCGAGGCCCTGGTCACCCACGTCATGAAGCAGCACGGACGCCTGCCGCAATAGACTGCCGGACTATTGGTGCGCCCCGTGGTGTTGGTACACTGCGGGGCGTTGGGCTTGACAGGTAAAGGGATACCATGAGCGCTGATTTTGATGCCGGCATCTTCAAGCGACGCCGTGATGAACTGATCGAACGCATGCAGGACGGGGTGGCGATTTTCCCGGCCGCGCCGGAGTACCTGCGCAACGGCGACGTGCACCATGACTACCGGCAGCACAGCGACTTCTACTACCTGACCGGCTTTTCCGAGCCGGGCTCGCTGGCGCTGGTCATCAAGGGCCACGGCGAGCACCAGTTCGTGCTGTTCGTGCCCAAGCGCGACAAGCTGATGGAAATCTGGAACGGTCGCCGCGCGGGCCCGGAGGGCGCGGTCAACCGCTACGGCGCCGACGCCGCCTACAACCTGGAAGAGATCGACGAGAAGGTGCCCGAGTACCTGCGCGACGTGCAGCGCATGTACGTGCACCTCGGCGACGACGCCAAGTTCGACGCGCGCGTGACCAAGTGGCTCAACGCCGTGCGCCGCATGAAGCGCCAGGGGTTCAACGCGCCGACCGAAATGCACGACCCCAGCGAAATCGTGCACGAGATGCGCCTGATCAAGAACGACGACGACCTGCGCTACATGCGCCGTGCCTGCGACATCGCCGCGGCCGGGCACAACGCCGGCATGCGCGCGACACGCCCGGGCCTGTTCGAGTACCAGGTGCAGGCGGAAATCGAGTACGTCTTCCGCAAGGAAGGCAGCCACCGCAACGGCTACGGCAGCATCGTGGC
>JAGQRI010000214.1 GCA_020425515.1 Planctomycetota bacterium
TGGGTCTTGAGGTAGAGCGTGTAGGTGTCGGCCAGCAGGCGGCTGAGCCCCTGGGCGAGTTCCTTGCGCTTGCCTTCGTCGATTCCGATGTTCGGTTGCATGGTTTCTCCGCGTCCGTGATCAACGATCAAACGCGGAGGCCGGGCACAACCATTCCGTCATTTCTGGACCGAAGCCCAGACCTCGGCTTTCCAGTAGCTGGGCGTTCGCGTTTTCCATGTGCCGGTGCCGAGCTTGAAAGGCGCGGTCGCGCCCTTGGCCAGGTTCCCCGTCTTGGCGTACCCGCTGCAGAATGCGCACGGCTTGTCGTTGAAGTCGTAGCCGATACCGAACACGCGAATCGAGGAAACCGCCCGGCCGCTGTTGTTCACGACATCGCCGACGAGAAACGGATAGTCTTTCAGCGCCGGCGACGGGTTGTCTTCCAGCCTCGTGTTGCGCGCATCGAGCCGCACGAACCTTGCCTGAAACTTGCTGGGCGCCTTCAAGTCGCTGACGCTCAGGGTCACGTTGCCGGTGTCCGCGCGGGAGATGTTCGCGATGATCCAAGCCGACTCGCCGGCCGGCAGCCAGTAGACCTGCGAGCGCGCCTTGTAAGTGGCGGGTTTGCCGTTCACGTCGGTGTACTTGACATCAATCGTCGGGTAGCTGATCGGCGTGTTGCCGGTGTTCCGGTACTGCATCACCCACCAGCGACTGCTGCCGTTGTAACCGGACATGAACTCCGGGGCGATGCTGGCCTGGGGCGGCTCGGCAGCCTCCGTGTAGTCGCCCCCCGATTGCGCTGCGGACGTCCGGGCGGAAACGACCGGGTCCGGCACGGGCGGCTCGGAGCGGCTTTCGCCCGCGGACATGAAGTAGACCAAGCCGCTGACCGCCAGGACGATCACCGAGGCCGCCACGATGATCGCCCCGCGTGCCCCGCCTGCCGGCGTCGTCGATGACCCGCCCGCGTGCGCCGGCGGCTGCGGGTACGACATCACGTCCTGGTAAATGTGACCGCAACCGGCGCAGCGCCGTGAGCCATCCTGCAGGATGGCCGATCCGAGGAAGCGGCATTTAGGACAGCCCGTGGCCATGGCGGGATGATAGCAGGCCCGGGCAGAAGGTGCAGCGGATGCCTAGTGCAGGATCCACATCAGGGCGATGATGCCGACGAAGCCCAAGAACAGGGCGAACGCGAAGATCAGCATCTCGCCGCCCTGCGGCAGCAGTCCCTTTTTGGATTCGGATGACATGGTCAGTCCCCGGTTGTTTCCCAGTCTCGCGCGGGCATGCTGTGCCCGACACCGCGCTTTCTACATTTGGATGGGCGGTGCGCACAGGGGGTTTTGTGCACGTCGCGCTGGTTAGTGAGCATTACCACAAGCAACCAAGCGGACCGCGCAAGGCCGCGCGCTCGATGGCGGCGGCGTTACACGGGCTCGGGCACGAGTGCAGCCTGGTAGGGATTGCCCCGCGCGACGCCATTGAGACTCTGCCCGGCGGCGGCGAGGCGCGGCTGCGGCGCTACCCGTGGCGGTTGGTGCCGACGAAATTCGGGCGCCCGCGTTTTTACGCCCGCGAGCTTGAGCGGTTGCACAGACGGCATGAGATCGACGCCGTGATCGCCATGGGGCTGGAGCCGGGCGCCGCGGCCCTGCGTTTTCGCGAGACGGCGGGCGTGCCGTTCGTGCTCAACCCGCGCTCTTTCCTTGTTAATGCGCCGGGCACCTGGAAGTTCGAGCGCGCGCAATTGCTGATGCGCGAGTGCGACGCCTTCGTCGCCCTTTCCGAATCCGCCGCCGACGCCTGGTGCGCGGCGCTGGGATATCAGCGCGACGGAAAGGTCTTCGGCGTGCTGAACGGCGTCGATCCAACTGAGCTGGAAGGCAAAACGAACCCGCCGTCCGGCCTCAACGGGCACCCGCTGATCCTGTGTATGGCCATGCTGCGCGTGCCGAAGGGCCAGCACGTCTTGTTGAAGGCGCTGGCGCGGCTGACGGACCTGCCGTGGCAGCTCGTTCTCGCGGGCGACGGCCCGGCCCGCGCAGACCTGGTTGCGCTGGCAGCACGACTCGGGCTGACGGAACGCGTACTCTTCACCGGCATGGTGCAAGGCGCCGAGTGGCGATGGCTGTACCGCAACGCGCAACTGTTCGCGCTGACGCCCGTCTACATGGAAGCCTGCGGCAACGCCCTGCTGGAAGCCCAGGCGGCCGGGCTGCCGGTGGTGACCAGTGACGCGGGCTCGGTGCCGGAAGTCGTCTCACCCGAGAGCGCGCTGATCGTTCCGGTAGGCAAAGTCCCATTCCCCGACGAAGCGCCGATCCTGCCGAAGCTCGAAACCGCCCTGCGCCGCGCCCTCACCGACGCCGCGTTGCGCCAAAGCCTCGGCGCAGCCGGCCGCGAGCGCGCTTCCCGACTGAGCTGGCAACGCTGCATAAACGGCTACCTGGCAGCCGCACAGAGTGGCACGGGCGCCCTCGCCCGTGTGCGGTGAGCGTGGCGAGTCGAGATGCAACATGGACGAAGGCGTCCATGCCACGTTACCCGTGCGGGGTCTGGTCCTTCTTGTCGCGTGAGTCTTCTACCTTCTCGCGCGTCAGCTCGATCCGCCCGAGGAACTTGACGTTCGCGCAGGTGTCCGCGCCACCGGTGTGGCAGGCCGCGGCGTCGGGGATCAAAAAGCGGATCGGGCCGCCGTACTGTTCGGGCAGCGGCTCACCGTTGAGCTGGTACACCAGCACCGCATCAAGGATGTCGTCCAGCGGCACGCTTGCCGTGAACTCGCCGTCCGTGCTGGCGAGCGTTGCATGGGTTGCGTCCGCCTTGCGCCCGGCCTGGTCAATCAGCGCACGCAGGCGCACGCCATGGCCCTGCCGCCCTTCCACTTCCTTGCCCACGTCATCAACCTGGGCGGGCAGCGCCTGCAAGTCGGCGTATTCGAAGCTTTTCTCGTTTTCCACTTCACCAGTGATTGTCAGCGGCATGAATGGCTCACACGAAGGCACAAAGAACCACAACAGCTTAGCCGCATTCAAACCACGAAAACACGAAAACACCAAACCGCGCGGGTGTTTTGAGCTTTTGTGTTTTCGTGGTTCACCCGTATAAACGCGGCATGCAAGGCACGCTGCCGTCACAGGAAATCCGCAAGCTGATCGAGTCCGGCGCGATCCGCAGCGCCGCCGACGTCGATGACGCGCAGGTGCAGCCCAGCAGCCTCGACCTCACGCTCAGCGTCGAGGCCTACTCGATGCCCGGCAGCCTGCTGCCCCTGCACGGCGAGCGCGTGCGCGACCTGATCGAGCGCTACTCAAGGTTCAGCATCGACCTGCGCAACCCGAACGTGCTGATCAAGGACAACGTCTACCTGGTGCGCCTGCGCGAATCGCTGAAGCTGCCCGCCGAAATCGCCGCCTACGCGAACAACAAAAGCAGCACCGGGCGCATCGATTTGCAGACGCGCGTGATCTGCGACGGCAACCCGCGCTACGACAAGATTCCGGCGGGGTATCAGGGCGACCTGTGGCTCGAGGTGATCCCGAAAAGCTTCGACGTGAACGCGCGCACCGGCGACAGCCTGAACCAGTCGATCTTCTACAACGGGCGCGCGATCCTCGGCTACGAGGAGTTGATCGCGCTGAACAAGCAGTCGCAGCTTCTGTATCCGCCGCCCGACCGCGAGGGCTACGACGACCAGGTCATCCACGGCGGGCACCGCGAAAGCGAAGGGTTGCTGATGACGCTGGACCTCGAGCAGGAGGTCGTCGGCTACGTCAGCCGCAAGTCGCTGCGCCCGATCGACATCGCGCGCATCGGCGAGCACGACCCCGGCCAGTACTTCGACCCCATCCCGCGCCCGAAAGACGGCACGCTGTTCCTGAGCCAGGAGGCGTTCTACATCTTCAGCACGTTTGAGTACGTGAGCGTGCCGCCGGACTACGCCGTCGAGATGCTGCCCTACGACACCAGCGCTGGCGAGTTCCGCGCCCACTACGCCGGCTTTTTCGACCCCGGCTTCGGCTACGGCGCCGAGGGCGAAGTGAAGGGCACCCCGGCCGTGCTGGAAGTGCGCCCCTACGAGGACGATTTAATCGTCCGCCACCGCCAGCCGGTCTGCAAGATGGCCTACGAAAAGCTGCTGGCGCGCCCCGACAAACTGTACGGCGTAGGCGTGCGCAGCAACTATGCCGCTCAGCGCGGACCCAGGCTCAGCAAGTTCTTCAAGCAGGTGTAGCGACGTGACATTCGCTTCCAGCGAATGAGTTACACGCGCTGGAGGCACATGCGGCGCGAAGGTCGGGCAGCACGGCGCGGTCTTGCCATCGTGCTTTCCGAGAAGGCGCGGAGCGCCGGTACAGGAGTAGCCCCCAGCTTCAAGGACGCCGAAGGCGGCCGAGACACTGGGGGTATTCACGGCGAAAGATTTTCGAGGCGCGGAGCGCCGGCACAAAACGCACCCCCTCTGTGTCGGCGATTGCATACGCAATGTCGGCTTGACGATGCACTGCATCGTCGCCGATGCGCCTCGGTTCCCACGGGCATGCATACCCCCACCGAACGCGCCGCGTTCGGTGGGCGCTAATCCTGTGCCGGCGCTCCGCGCCGAAAAGCCGCAACAGCACGCGATCGGGCCTGCGAACGGCAAGTTCCTCAGGCAGCGCCGGTTCGCGGCTTAACCCGGCCGTTCTTCTGTGTAATCTGCGCCATCTGTGGACTTCAGTTTTTTGGGGAGCAACGCCATGTACACCGGACTGACACCGATGTTGATCTGCAGCGACGTGCAGGCCTCGATCAAATTCTACGAAGAAGCGCTCGGGCTCGAGGTCACCAACCGCATGGACGACGTCGGCAAAACCGGCTGGGCCAGCATGGGCAAAGACGGCATCCACCTGATGCTCGCCAGCCCCGAGTACTTCCCCGAGATGCCCAAGGTGCAGGACCGCTACTTCCAGGCGCAGTACTACTTCTACGTGGACGACCTGGAAGGGCTGCGCGAGCACATCGTCAGCAAGGGCTACGAGCCGACCGGCATCATCGAGCAGTCCTATGGCATGCGCGAAGTAGAGATGCCCGACCCCGACGGCCACATCCTCATCTTTGGCCAGGACATGAAGAAGGACGCATAGCCCGGGCGCGCAACGATGTTCTGGCGTGGCGGCGGGTGTTCCCGTATTCTTTTCATTTCCTTAGCATTCCGCATTCTGTTTCTGCCAGCGCGAGAGGGCCTGCTCGTTGCCGATTGATTTCACCAGCCTGCCCAAGACCGAGCTCCATATGCACCTGGAGGGCTCGATCCCCGTTGAGGCGCTGTATGAGCTGGTGAAGAAACATAATCGCCTTGAGGAAGCCCCCACGGTCGACCACGTCCGCAAGCGCTACGAATTCGACGACTTCGCCCACTTCCTCGAAGTCTACAAGTGGACGGTGAGCTTCCTGAAAGGCGCCGACGACTACGAGTTCGTCGCCTACCAGGTCGCGAAAACGCTCGTCGACCAGAACGTGCTGTTCGCGGAGATCATGGTCGGGCTCGGCAACAGCGTCGCCTACGGCAAGCACAATCCCGTCGACATCGTGCGCGCGGCCTGGCGCGGGTTCAAGGCGGCCGAGGTGCAGCACGGCATCAAGATCCGCGTACAGGTGGCGACGGGGCGCGACCACGGCGCGCAGTTTTCGCTCGACCGGCTGAAGGACATCGAGCCGCTGCTGGGCGAGGTCGACATCTGCGCCTTCAACATGGGCGGCTCCGAGCACGTACACCCGCTGCCGCAGTTCGCGAAGGTCTTCAAGCGCGCGCACGAAATGGGGCTGCGCGTCAGCGTCCACGCCGGCGAAGTTTCCGGCCCGCAGGACATCTACGACGCGCTGGACCTCAACCCGCAACGCATAGGCCACGGCATCCGCGCCGCGCTGGACCCGACCCTGATGCGCGAATTAATCGAGCGCGACATCGCCCTGGAAGTCTGCCCGGTCAGCAACGAGTGCACCGGCGCCGTGCCGCGCCTGGCCGACCACCCGCTGCCGAGGCTGATCGCGGCCGGCGTCCCGCTGACGCTGAGTTCAGACGACCCGGCCATGTTCCACACCAGCGTGACGCGCGAATACGAAGTCGCGCACGACGTACTGGGCGTGCCGACGAAAACGTTGATCAAGGTGGCACGCGAAGGCTTCAAACGCGGCTTCATGGATGAAGAGCTGCGCCGGTCGCTGCTGGGCAAGTTCGACCACGAAGCCCGCAAGTGGTGCAACACCCGCCAGATCAAGTATCCGGAATCAGTTGATAGTTGATGGTTGGTAGTTGATAGCGACTGCCAGCCACGGGCAACACGCCGTTCCCTAACACCTACCAACCACCAACTAGTCGGATGGCTCCGCGTCTACGCACTTGCCGTGCTGGCGGGTGGCGAGAGCGTCGAGGTAGTGGCGGTTGAACAGGTCCTTGTGGATGCTGACGACCATGATGTTCAGGCGCCGAACCGCGTTTTCCCGCGCGATCATTTCCAGGATGCTCAGGCTCATCGGCTCGCCGTCACTCAACAGCACGATCGTGTCGGCCTGCGCGGCGTCGATGATCTTGAGCAGCGCCGCCTTGATGTCGGTGCCACCCTGGATGTCCGTCGAGAGCATCCAGTTCACCATTTCGCGGCGGCTCTGGATGTCGTTGCTGATCTGCTCGTGTTCGAGTTGCTCGTGATTGAACAGCGTCAGCCCGACCTTCGCGTCCTGGCTCATGCCGTCCAGCGCGGCGCTCAGCTCCGCGGCGGCCACGTAGAAACGCGGCAGGAACCCTTCGCGGATCATCCTGCCCACTTCGGGGCGGCGCTTGAGGATGTCCGCCTTGCGCGCCGGGAAGTCGACGCGGTCGGGTTCGCGGGAGACGGCGTTGACCATGCTGACGCTGCGGTCGAGCGCGAACCGGACGTTGTTGCTGTCGATCTCCAGCCCGTAGAAGTTCGCCGCGGTCTTGTGCTTGAGGTGCCGGTAGGGCACGCCGCGCAGTGAATCCAGCTTGCGCTTCCGCGGCTCGAACTTCTCGTTGGCCTTGAGCCACTCCTCCCACTTGTCCAGCAGGTCGCCGAAGTCCTGCCCGGTCAGGTCGACCAGCAACGCGATGGCCTCGGCGAACAGCCGCCCGCCCTGCCGCCGCTTCGCGAAGTCGAGCACTTCGGAGGTGCAGCCGCTCGGGCGCAGGTGCAGCAGGCAATCCAGCGCGGCCGACTGCACGAACCAGGAATCGTCTTCCAGCAACTCGATCGCGCGGCCGGCCGCCGTCTTGTAGCCCGCCTTGCCCGCGGTCAGCAGGGCCGCCGCGCGCCGGAACGGCTTCTCGTCTTTCAGCCAGGCTTGCGTCTTCTTCTGCAGTTCCTCTTTGCAGACGCCGGTGGACACGCAGGTGAACATGGCGTGGGCGACCACGTTGTCGTCGGCGTGTTCGAGCAGCGGTGCGATGGCTACGCTCGCGGCCTTGGCGTCGTCGCCCTTCAACGGCTCCGGCAGGCGTTGCAGGTAACGCAGCCCGTTCAGGATGTCCGCAACGTCGTCGTCGCCGAGCCAGCGCGCGGCCGCCTTGTACTCCGCCTTCGCGCGGTTGCATGACACCATCCACCAGCCGGTCTCGATTTCGTACGCCTGGCCGAGCCCGCCCGCCGCCACGGCTTCGTGCGAGGCCTGTTTCGTCAGGCGCGCAAGCAGGCTGCCGAAGTAGTGCGGGCGTTTGCCGGGCGCGAGCCTGGCCGACTTCTTGGCGAACTCGAGCACCTGCTTCAGCGCGTCGGTCTCCAGGTCGGTACCGATGGCGAAGTGCGCGGCCCAGGCGGCATCCTCGAGCCCGGCGCTGTCGCCGATGCGCTCGACGCCGCGCTTGTCGCCGTGCTCCAGCAGCGCGGCCACGGCCACCCGCCGCGCGGGCGGATGCTTCGACGACTGCGCGATCAGTTCCAGTTCGTCCCAGGCCTTCTCGCTGCCGATGTCGGCGATGGCTTCGGTCGCCGCCTCGGCGCTGGGGTCCTCGCCGCGCGCGATCTCGCCCAGGTCGTCCAGCGGCGCGTCTTCGCCGAACAGACCCAGCCAGCGCAACGTCGCCGCGCGGCGCCCGGCGGTTTTCGCCTTGCGGTAGGCCTTCATCAGCTCGCGCCCGTCGTCCGGGTCGCCTTGCTTGACCAGCGCGTGGGCGGCGTACGCGGCCACGGCGTCGTCCTCGTCGTCCCCGATCACGTCTTCAAGAAAATGCCCGACCGACTTTTCCGGCAGGTGGGAAAGCTCGTCCAGCAGGGTGTACTTGGTGGCCTTGTCAGCCTTCTTCCAGTCGCGTTTGACCTCGCGCAGGCGTTTCTTGGCGTCCTTCGCTTCGTCGCCCCTGAGCACATCGGCGCCGCGCGTCCGCACCTGCAAGGCAGGCAGCAGGCAAATCAACACCAGCGCGAGGAACGCGAATCGTTTCATGGAACACTCCGGATCTGTCCTTGTGTGGCGGGCGGCCCTGATTCGTTACGCCGGTGACGGAAACAGGACAACCCGAATCTGGATTACATACTTTAGGCGATATATGCGATACCGTATGCTTTAGGGGAGATTTGGGCCTGTTGCATCCCGGATTGGATAGGGGTCACCCCCACCCGTTGCGAATATGGAACGTAAGATGGTCCTAGAAATTGCTTTAGCCTTAAATGATCACTTACAATCTGAGTTGTTACAGCCAGCCACCCCTTGGCGTTCCAACCGACAGGGCGAACCATGATGAAACGTTCCCCGCTCCTTGTGCTTCTTGCCGTGCTTGCGATCGGCTCGATGCTGCTATCTCAATATGCGGTGTCCGCCCAGGAAGCGAAGAAGGACCACAAGAAGTCCGAAACGGACGCTGCACCCGCAGCCATGGGCCAGGACTGGTCCAAGATGCGCGACGGGCTGAACGACGTGTTCAGCCAGCTTCAGAAGGAAGCCGGCATCAAGGCCTCGCGCGTCTGTGACGACGACACCTTCATGCGCCGCGTGTACCTCGACCTGGTCGGGCGTCCGCCGCTGCCGGAAGAGATTGAGGAATTCAACCCCGGCAAGAAGGACAGCGAAGGACGCAAGGGCAACGAAAAGCGCGAGGCGCTGATCGACAAGCTGCTCGCCACACCCGAACACGCCGAGCATTTCGCCGACTGGTGGACCGTGACCCTGATCGGCCGCGACGCCGACGGCAACAGCAAGCGCTACCTGCGCCAGTACCTGAAGGAATCCTTCGCCGAGAACAAGCCGTGGTCGGAAATGGTGTTCGACATGGTCGGCGGGCAGGGGCGCACCCCGGACAACCCGGAAATCGGCTACCTGATGTCGTTCGAGAACCGCAAGACGGACATGGCGGGCGTCACCAGCAAGGTCTTCCTCGGCAAGCAGATCCAGTGCGCCCAGTGCCACGACCACCCGTACGAAGACTGGACCACCGACGACTTCGAGGGCATGGAAGCCTTCTTCAAGCTGTTCAACACCGGCGCCAAGGGCGACGGCGCGGACCGCTACTGGTACACGCGCGACCAGGTCGTCCACAACAAGCATGAGGCCAGCGCCAAGGTGCGCCTGAAGGGGAAGTACATGTTCCCCACCTACCTCGGGCGCCAGACCTGGGAATTCGAAGACGGCGACAACCTGCGCGTCTCGCTCGCCAAGTGGATGACCAGCAAGGACAACGGCTGGTTCCGCAACATGACCGTCAACCGCTACATGGCCTACTTCCTGGGCATGGGCTTCGTCACCCCGGTTGACGACTTCAACAGCATCAACACGCCGACCTTCCCGGTCGTACTGGAAATGATGGGCAAGGACTTCGCGGCCTCGGGCTACGACACCAATTACCTGATCCGTGCCATCTGCACCTCCGAGCTTTACCAGCGCGAGGTCGACACCAACCGCACCAACCGCGACGACTTCAAGTACTACAGCCACTCGTTCGTGAAACGCCTGACGCCGGAGCAGATCCAGCGCAGCATCCTGCACGTGGTCGGCGTCGAGCGCCTGAACAAGATGGAGTTCGTCCGCGACGCCGAAACCGACAAGATGACGCCGGACGAAAAGAAGGTCAAAGACACCAACAACCAGATCAACGGCTGGAAGAGCAACATCGGGCGCCTGATGCGCGACGCCTACGGGGCCGACCCGCAGATGTACGAGTTCGGCAATTTCGACGGCACGATCATCCAGGCGCTGATGATGATGAACGCCGACCTGATGGGCCCGGGCAACCTCAAAAACTGCGTGCGGGACATCATGGACCGCTACAGCAAGCCCGCGGACCGCATCACCCATATCTTCATGACCGTCCTCGGGCGCCGGCCAAGCAAGGTGGATATCGCCATCCTGAACGGCACCGTGGCCCGCTGGGGCGGCGAAAGCGAGGACGCCTACACCGACCTCGTGGTCGCCCTGATGAACACCACGGAGTTCATCACGAATCACTAGCAGTTTTTGCGCATCCGGACCCTCAGCACGGGGTTGGATGAAAGCAGCAAACGAAAATCATCAATTACCGGGTACCCATACACCGGAACCAGGGAGCGAAGCATGCCGAGCCCGTTCAGCCTTACCCGCCGTGACTTCCTGCGCGCCAGCGCCGCAGCCGGCGGCGTGATCGCCACCAGCAGTTTCTTCTCGCACAACATCCGCGGCGAGGAAACCAAGGCCCGCGTCCGCAACAGCAAAGTGAACCACGTGATCCTGCTGTACATGGCGGGCGGCCCCAGCCAGCTCGAGACCTTCGACCCGCGCCCCGGCAAGGAAACGGGCGCGCCGTTCAAAGCGCTCGAAACCGAGGTGCCGGGCTTCACGCCCGTTGAGCACTTCAAGGAAATCGCCAAGTGCGCGCCGGACCTCACGCTGATCAAGAGCATGCACAGCCGCGAAGGCAACCACAGCCGCGCCAGCTATCTGCTGCACACGGGCTACATCCCGAACCCGACGCTCAAGCACCCGAGCCTCGGCAGCATCGTCGCCCAGCAGTGCGGCGACCCGAGCTTCGAGCTGCCGAACTTCGTGAAGCTGCAGGGCGCGCCGTTCCCGGCGGGCTACCTCGGCGTCGAGAACAACCCGTTCGTGATCAGCCGCCCGGGCGCGAAGATCGAAAATCTCGACTACGCCAAGGGCGTCGATCAGGACCGCATGGACCGGCGCATGAAGCTGGTCAAGGAAATGGAAAAGGACTTCGCCAAGGAACACGGTGACGAGGCCGTCGAGGCCCACAAAGCCATGTACGAAAAGGCGCGCAAGCTGATGGACAGCCCGCTGCGCAAGAAGTTCTACCTCGAGGACGAACCGGACGAGACCCGCAAGGCCTATGGCGAGGGCAGCTTCGCCGACTCGCTGATCATCGCCCGCCGCCTGGTCGAGGCCGGGGTGCCGGCAGTCGAGTGCACGCTCGGCGGCTGGGACACCCACGACGACGGCTTCAACCGCTGCAAGAACCTGATCGACAAGCTCGACAAGCCTTGGGCGGCGCTGATCAAGGACCTCAAGCAGCGCGGGCTGTACGAAAGCACCATGGTGATCTGGATGGGCGAATTCGGGCGCACCCCGAAGCTCACCAACACCGAGGGTCGCGGCCACTGGCCCAACAACTTCTGCGTGGTGGTCGGCGGCGGCGGCTTCAAGACCGGCCAGGTCATCGGCGAAACCGACGACCTCGGCTACAACCGCGACAGCAAGGGCAACACCACGCTCAAGGACCCGGTCGGCCCGAACGACCTGTACAAGACCATCGGCACCATGATGGACTGGGAAATGACCAAGGAGTTCGAAGCCGGCAACCGCCCGGTGTGGCTCGTCGACAAGGAAGCCAGCGCCGTCGAAAAACTCTACAAGTAGACCCGCCCCAACCCGAAAAGCCCCGGCCATGCCGGGGCTTTTTTCGTTCCGCTGCGCGGTCTGCGATCATTCCGTGGGATATACTCTCTTTATTACTCGAAGGGCTTTCTATGCGCCGCGTGTGCATCTGCCTGGTCCTGCTGCTGCTGTGCGTCCCCGCCGCTTACGCCGACAACGATTCCGCGCCGGATACACAGATCGCCGACTGGGTCTTCCGCCTGCCCGACACCATGAAGATCGTCACCGGGCTCGACGGCAAACCGGCGCTCGCCTTCAAGCGCACGCCGGACAACATGACCACCTCGGCCCGCTTCACGTTCTCAGCGGACCTGCAGGGCGACGACCTCGACAAGGCCTACCAGGACTGGGCGAAGGACGGGCGCGACGCCCTGAAGAAGTCCCTGGACATCGAGGGCGACGGCGAGGTCACGCGCACCACCACCGCGGCCGGCTACGACATGCTGGCCTGGGCCGCGGCCTACAGCGACCAGCGCCACGTGGACTGGGTGGCGATCCTGACCTGCCTGCGCCACGACCGGCGCGCCGGCGGCTTCCTGTTCTTTACCAACGACTTCACGCGCCTGAAAGAAAACGCCGCCGACATGGACACGCTGCTGAATACCGCGACCTTCGCCAGTTGCCGCGGCAAAGACGACCCGCCCCTGAAACTCAAGGTGCATATCGATCCGACCTCGACGCCGTCGTTCCTGTGGGACCCGCCGCCCGAGTTGCCGAAAGGCGAGGCCGGACTGGAAGGCATCTACGGCGCAACGAAGCTCAGCGCCGCGGGCGACCCGCGTGAGGGCATCGGCACGGTCGATTTCCGCTGGAGCTACTACACGTTCTTCGCGGACGGGCGCGTGATGCGGATGATCCCGCCGGAGGGGCTGCTCAGCTTCCGCTTCGAGTACTGGCAGCAGCACTACGGTAGCGACTGCGGGCGCTATGTAATGAAAGAAGACCGCGTGGAAATGACTTTCGACCTGGGCGACGGCAAGACCGACAGCGTTACGCTGAAGCGCAAGGGGGCTGACCTTCTGGACGGCGACAAGCCCTTCGCGAAGCTGGCAGGCACAGCAAAGTTGAAGGGCAAGTTCCGCCGCATCAACGCCGAGCAGTACAGCGAACAGCGCCGCCAGGAAATCACGTTCCACGAAGACGGCAGCTTCGAGGACGAAGGCTTCAACTCAACGATCAACATCGGCTGGTGGGTCGGAGGCGACTGCAGCCTGCGCGACATGGACCCGGTCCCCGGCAAGGGCAAGTGGCGCGCTGAAAAGAACACCCTGGAGCTGATTTACGAGGACGGGCGCCGCCGCCGTTTCGCCTTCCACCGCTACACCGACCAGCCCGAAGACAACCCGAAGCTGATCGTACTCAACGGCAACCTGCTTTCCCGCGAGTAGCCACCGCTACTCCGGCGCGACTTCGTGATAGCCGGCGCCGGCGCCCACCGTGAAGTCGAGCGAGCACGGGTTCAGGGGCGTCGGCATGCCCGTCTCAACCGGGCGCCGCACCACCACCAGCCTGACCTTCAGTTGTTTCTTCGCGATCAGCCCTCGCACGCGGGCCCAGCCATTCATCGGGCCGAAGACCTGCGGCTGGATCAATTGCGGCGACACCACGATCACCACCATCGCGCCGTCCTGGACGCCTTCCCAGTCTACGCAGCGCTCTATATCGGAGCTGTACCCCGGCCCCGCCTTGTGCGGGCGTTTCAATTCGTCGGCCACGGCATCGAGCGCTTCAGCCTCGATCTGCTCGGGCTTGGGCAGACGGGCGCGCTGATTGGAAGCATCCACGCCGAGCCACTGCCAGTTGAACTGTTTGAAACTGCGCCCCGCAAGCGCGGCGGCCGCCGTGTTGATCACGTCGTCACTGTTGGCGCCCCGCCAGACCTTGGGCTCGACTGCCAGATAGAGGTTGTCCGGCTCTTCCATGCCGAGAAAGTCGCCGTCCGGCAGCACCGTCATGCGGAAGCGCCGCTCAATCGTCTCGCCCCAGGTTGTTTCGAAACCCAGCGTGAACTCGTAGTCACCCGCGCTGCGCGGCGTCCCGCGAAAGGCGCACAGATCGTTTTCAGTCCGGGGGCTCTGCGCTTCCAGGCCACCGGGTAATTCCCCCGCCAGCACCGACACATCCGAGATCGCACCGCCCTTGAACCCGGGCAGTGGCTGCAGGTACGGGCTCAGGGCCACCGCGGCGGGCAGCGACCGGACGCCGTCCACGATGTCTGCCTCCGCGATGGCGTGGAAGCACACCACGCTCAGGACGACTTGCTGGCTGGTCCCGGAGTCGTCACTGACACGCAAGGTGACCCGGACCATGGGCTTGGAAAATTCCGCAACGCCGGCCACGGCGAGGCCCTGCGGCGTCTTCACCACGCGCAACCAGTCCGCCGCGCTGTCGTCAATGATCTCCAGTTTCGGCGTACCGACAGCTTCCTTGAGTTCGGGCACCCACAGGAATGGCGCGCCCGCGTAGGCCGCGAACCCGTGGAAGGATTCTTCGAGGAACACGCCGGGCACTCGCTTGATCTCGAAACGGAACGCGCGGTACCCGGTGGCCTTCCCGAGCGTGAATTTCACGTTGAATTGATAGTCCCCGATAGTCGGGTTCGCCATCTCCACGCGCATGCCGCCCGGCGTTTCCTCGACGCGGATTCGGTTGCGGTCGCTGTAGCTGGTAACGGACCAGTCCGCTTCTTCAAACAGGGCGTTCTCGATCGTCGCCTCGTAGTGCGACCCGTCCTGCCCGGGCGGCAGGAACTTGGGAAGCGCTTCGAACAGTTTTTGCAGGCGCTCGCCGTCGCGCGTCGCCGTCTCGGACCGCATTCGCGTATCGGTTTCGATCGCATCCTGAGCACCGGACGAGCGCCCCTCGTCGTCCCATACGCGCCATTGGAACGCCAGGCGGCGATTGTCCGTCGGCATCTGGGCGCCGCCGGCAAGCCACAGGTCCCGCCCGTCGCTCATGCCGCGCAGGTATGGGTCGTCGCTTTCGAAGCGCCAGTGCAGGGGCGGCTCGCCGTCGGCGTGGACCGACGCGTCAATCGGGTCGTCCGGGTGGGTCTTCCAGCGCCCGTTGCGCTCGAATGGGATTTCGCCGTCTCGCGCGTAGCCGGGCTCACCCAGGATGTGGAAGCTTTCGATGAACCGATCCAGCAGCGCGGGGTCCTGCGCCACGCCGGCGACGATGTAGGTGAAGTTGCCCGCGACGATGGCCTCGATCCGTCCATCCAGCCCGCTGTACTTGTCGTGAATCACGCCCCGTCGCGCGAAGCTGCCGTAGGTGACGAAATCCTCGGTGTCGGTAACTTCAAGCTCGTCGGGCATGTCGAAGGTGATGCAGTCGCCGAGGATCTCCTGCTCGTGCCCGCGCTCGAGATCGCGGGCAACCCGCGACCCGTCACTTCTGGTCGCGGGGTCGCGCAGGCAGGCCGCCATCACCCAGAAGCTCTGCCCGGCGCAGTACACGCGCCCGCTGCCCTCGAACTCGGGATAGTCTTCCACCCTGGGACGCGCGGGAAACTCGGCCGTGAACTCGAATTCCTTGTGGCGGTACTGCCGCCAGTCGATGGTGTCGCGCGGCACATATGTGACGCCGTACAGGCCGGCGGCCAGCGCCACGAAGACCAGCACCAGGAACACGCCCAGCACCACCCCGGCGCGCGCCAGCCCCAGCTTCGGGTCCGGCGCGCCGTCGCCGCCGTAGGGCGACGCGCTGTACTGGAGCGGCGACTGCACTCGCTGCTCAAGCGGGACGTGCGTCTCGGCGGGGCCGCGCCGCGCGACCAGCGCCCGCAGACCCATGATCAGCAACAGCAAGTACAGCAGGCTAGTGCAGCCGGACACCTCGAACGCTTCGTCGGCGCCCTTTGCGCCGCCGGCGCGGGCGGCGCCCGCCACCGTGAGGCTGACGGTGATCAGCAGCAGCGCCACCAGCATGGCGCCGAGCGCGCCCCAGCGCCGCTGCTTGAGGATGCCCACGGAGACGGTGCCGAACACGCCGATCCAGAACAGGTTCGCGGCGCCGTACACGACCACGATCCGCGGCGAGACGGGGAACCCGCTTCGCTCCGGGATTGCCACCAGCGGCATGTACCAGCCGACGCCCAGCCCGAGCCCGACCAGAACCATCACCAGGACAAAGACCCGGAAAAGCCCGCGGTATCGGTCAGCATAGGCAGGGTTCATACACCCATCATGCAACGCCGCAGCCCCGTTTCCAGTTTGAGACGCGCAATCGCCGAGGCCAAGAATTTGGCGGGGGTATCTGGGCAAAGCGTTCGGGTTACAGCACAATTTGGGGACTGTCGCGGAGCTTAGCCGTGGGTGAGTACAGCCTGTACTTTGTGCCCGAGAACCAGGGCCGGTTCGTCGGGCGCGAGAACGAAGTGGCCGAGGCGTTCTGGAAGCTGGGCGTGTTCCTGGCCACCGAAGACGACTTCATTTTCGAGCGCATTGCTGAGCTCGAAAAGCAGGGCAGCCCCCTGCCCGAGTGGGAACACGACTTCGAGTTCGGCGAAATGGGCCTGCAGGACGACGAGGAAGCATCCATCGTGCCGCAGGAACTGGAGGCCCTGGAGCTGACCTGTCCGCACTGCGACGAAGACATCACCGAGCAGGCCTACGACGTCTTCGACGACATCGACGAGTCGCCCCAACCCGTGCGCCCGATTCGCTGCGTCGGCTGCGGCAAGACGATGCCGTTCAAGGACCTCAAGCACGGACGCCCGTACACCTTCGCGCGCTTCCACCTGTGGGTGAGTGACGCCGACCCGGACTACGACGGCGAAGACTTCCGGCGCACGGTCGAAAAAGTGCTCGGCCCCTGCACGATCTACCGTGCCATGGGCGACTGAAGCCGACTGTTACTCGAAGCGGATGTCGTCGAGGTAGACCTGGCGGGAAGCGCCCTGGGCGGTCTCGAAGATCAGTTCGACCTTCTGCAACTGGTTGAGGCTCAGGTTCTGGTTCACGCCCGTGAACGAATCCAGCGGCACGTTTGCCTCAATGAACCGGTCGAACACGTTGGAGCCGCTGCCCGCGTAGTCCGGCAGGTACTGGGCGTACTGGTTCTTGCGGTCGAACAGGGTGACGGTCGCCGCGTCGGACTGCGTATCGGTCAACCTCACGCGTACGGTCACCCAGTCATAGCCCTTGATGTTCCCCTGGTCGATCTGCCCGAGCCGGAAGATGAGGCGCCGCGCGCTGCTGACGTCCTGGTTCGCCGCGGGGATCGCGGACGCGTAGGTGTGGTCGCTGCCGCCGCTGAGCGTGATGATGTTGTGCCGCACGTTCAAACTGGCGAACGAACCCCACGTCGGGTAGACGCCGGATGAAGTGCTCCAACTGCCGTTGCTGAGCGAGTTCGTGCCGCCCAGTGAATTCAGCAGTTTGTTGCCGCCCTGGTGGTCGTCCACCACGACGCGCTCGGCCATGTTGCGCCAGGCCGTGACGCCGACCTCGTCGCTGCCCGCCAACTCGTTGTTGTACAGCAGCCCGTCGAGCGAAAGGTCGAGGTTCGCCCAGCGGCGGATGAACGCGACCACGAGGTTGAAGACGCGTTCGTGCTGTTGGCTGCGGGTGATGTACGGCGCGGCGATGCCCTGGCTGCTGTAATCCGGCTCGGGGTTGCTGGCGTCAGTCATGTAGTTGTGGCAGCCGCCGTAGACGGTGGCGAAGGTGGCCGGGCCGGTGGCGCGCTCGATGAACTGGTCGCAGATCGGATAAAACAGGTCGCGGTCGTTCTCGGCGGCGATCAGCAGGCTGGGCAGGCGCGACTGGTCGCTCGGCACGGGGTAGACGGTGCTGTTGCCAGCGATGGTCGTGTTGAAGCTGCGCAGATCAAAGGCCATCAGGTAGACCACACCCCGAATCCCGACGGGTACGCGCTCCGTGCCGCCCTTCACATACGGCTGGCTGCGCACGTGCGACGCCTGGGTGGCGCCGCCGCCGCGTGAATGCCCGCCCATGAAGACGTTGTTGAGGTCGACGTGCCCGTACAGCGTGTGCCCGGGCTGCGAGTTCACCTGCACCAGCCACTCCAGCACGGCCTCCTGGAAGGCGCTGGCGGATTCCATCCCCTGTTCGGCGTTGCCGTCGTAGGTGGTGTTGGGGCCCTGCCCGCTGCCGCCGCCGTCGAAGAAGGACTGGTAGTCCTCAACGGTCACGAACAGGATGCCGTGGCTGGCGAGGTGCGCGCCCATGTTGTCGTAGTCGATCATGTTGAAGCCGCGCCCGCGGTGCTGGATGAACACCGGCACGGTTGCCGGCGCACTGCCGAAATTCGGGTAATAGAACTGCAGCCGGCAGTCCAGCGTGCCGGTCACCGCGTAGTCGACACTGTCGAAGCTCGAATTGAAACTGAATGTCTCCGTGACGGGCCCCACGGCCGTGAACTGCCCGGCCGACTTGAAGTCCTGCCCCGGGACAATCTCGCTTTCGTCGGCGCGGAACACGGCCAGCGCGCAGCGGATCGGCTCGTAGGCGCCGCCCTGGTCGGCATACAACGTGAACTCGTATGAGCCGGCCTGGGTCGGCACGCCGGTGATCTCGCCGGTGGAACCGTTCAACTGAAGCCCCGGCGGCATCGCGCCCGCCAGCAGCCCGAACGAGATCGAGGAATTCAAGGCCGCGTAATCGACCGAGTCGCTGTAGCTGTCGTTCACGCGCACGCTGCGCAATGCAACGAACGGCCCCGGCGAGCTAAGCAGCGAGGCGTTGGTAACGCCCAGCGGCACGCGCGTCGCGGCGGCGTTCGGGGTGGTGACCGTGCCTGTCAGCGTGTAGGCCCCCGTGACCGACATGGGAATCGGCGTGACCGTCGCGACGCCGCTGGAGATCGACGCCTGGCCGCTGTTCACCTGCGCGCCGGTTGCGTCGGTAATCGTCCAGTTCAGCACGTTCGCGCTGACGGCCCAGGGTTGCTCGTTGCCGTCCACGAGGCGGAACTCTATCGCGTCGAAAGCGGCGCCGGCGCCGACAACGGTCTTGCCGCCGGGCACGGCGCGCAACGCCAGGCCGAAGTCGACGGCGGGCGAAAACACGGTTTGGGCGTCGTTGGACGTCACCTCGAAGACGGCGCTGCCCGGCTGGCTGTAGTGCAGCCCGGCAAATGAAATGCGCGAGCCTTCATTGCCCGCCGTGGTCGTGCCTGTCAGCGTGCCGCCGCCGCTGATCGCGCCGATTGTGGCGGTGATCCCGGGTGTCGGCTCGATGGGCTGGCCGCTGTATTGCCCGGTCAGGCTGACGCCGAGCGCGAACGTGCCGTTCACCGGGACATTGACCGGCGGCGGGTCGAAGCTCATGACGACGCTGTCGATGATGAAGTTCGGCGTCACGGCGTCCAGGAAGCCGAACGAACTCGCCTTCACGGCAATCGGGCCGACCTGGTCGTAGGTCAGGTTGTTGAAGCTCAGCGTGCTGCCGCTCGATAGCGTCTTCGTCAGCGTCCCGTTGAAATTGCCGCCGCCCGACGCCAGCGCGAGCGTGATATCGCAAGGCGCTGAGGGCGCCGCGGCGGTGCCGCTGGTCGGGTCGTAGGTCTCGACGATGATCTCAAACACGCGGTCGTGAATCGCGTCGCCGGGGACCGAGGCAAAACGCAGGCTGCGCGCCGCGCCGACGTCGAAACTGGTCGTGACCGCCGGCTGGTTCGCCCGGAAGCCGCTGAACTTCAGCACGTAGCTGCCCTGCGCGGACAGCACCAGGTTGTTGAAGGCCAGCGTATCCGTGCCGTTGCCCGGCAGCGTGCTGGTGCCGAACAGCGTGCCCGGGCCGGAAACGATGCTGGCGGTGACGGCCTCGATGCTGCTGACGTTCATCGGCTGGCCGGAGTTCGGGTCAAGGAAGTTCACGACCACGCTGAACGGGCGGTTCACCTGTACGCCGGTGGCAGGCGGGCTGGTGATCACCATGTTGTACGGCGCTTGCGTGAGCCCTGACGGACCGCCCTGTCCACCCGACCCGCCGCCGCCGCACGCGGCAAGCGCGAGCAGCATGGCGAACATCAGGCATGTGGCGATGTGCTGTTTCAAGGTGCCCCTAGGTGCCGGCGTAGTGCCAGGCATTGTCGATCTTTACCAGTTCAAGGCGCATCTCGCCGAGGGCCCCGCCCACGTCGAGGATGATGCGACCCTTGTCCCCGTTGTCTTCCGTCCGCCAGGCGCCGCCCTCGAATCCCGCGCGTACGCGCGCCCACATCGGCTGCGCGCTGCGCCACAGGAACTGGCGGTAGGCCGCCAGCAGGTCGTCCTCGGTCAGGGGGCGCCCGCTGGTGGATTCCATGCTGCGCGCGAGCCAGGCGCGATCCTCACGCGTAATGGCGTCCAGCGTGCCCTGCACCAGGCTTTCGATGCTGCCGTTGGTGACCGGCATTTCGGGTTCGGGAGCCGGTGGCGGCAGGTTCGGCTCGGGCGCCGGCTGCCCGGCCGTGTACTCGACGGCGGGCTTCTGTTCGGGCGCCTCGGCGGAGCCGTTGTCTCCCCGCACGACCACCAGCACGGTACACGCGATCGCAATGACCACGGCAGCCGAGCCTATGGTGATGAGCGGTGAACCGAAACGGGCCATGGAGACTCCAGGGGGTGCAGGGACCGCCCATTCTACGTAGCTTCTGAGAATTGCCGACCGGAAAATTGTTATAGGCTTCAAGCAAGTTCCAGCAGGCGGTAGCCGCCCTCGGCGTCGTCCCCTGTTTCAACGGCCTTCCAGCCATGCGACAGGTAGAAACGGGTGGCATTCTCGTTCTTTATCACGCACTTGAGCCGCGTCGGCCTGCCGATGCGCGCAAGGCAGGCATCCAGCAGCGCGGTTCCGACGCCGCGGCGCTGGAACTCACGGGCGATGTACAGGTGATGAATGAAGTTCTGCGGCGCCCACCAGGCGATGAAGCCCGCGATCGCGCCGTCCAGCTCGGCCACGAGCATGCCTTCGCCTGTGGTCTGTTCGTCGAAGTCGTCCGGCTGGTAAACCGCCGGGTCCATCCAGTGGAAGGTTTCGCGCCGGGTGACCGTGAACAGCTCGCGCAGGGCGGGCAGATCCTCGGGGCGCACCGGGCGAAGCTGCGGGTCACTCACGCGGGGCCTCTTCTTCGGTCTCGGGCTCGCCCCGGGGCAGGCGTTTGGCGGCGATCAGCAGCAGGCACAGCAACGGCAGCAGGAAATGGCGATGCAGCACGAACACGTGCTCCAGCCCGTGCTGCGGCATGGCGAACCCCCACAGCAGGGCAATCACAATCGCGGCGCCGACGCCCGCCCACTCGGCACGGTGTGGGCGAATGCGCTCAATGAGCCCGCGAATCCCCAGCCGATGAAGCAACCCCGTCGCCAGCATGCCGCTGAACAGGACGAGGCTGACAGCGCCCGGCGAATACGCGTTGAAGAACTGCGCCAGGTACTGCTCCTGCACGAACATCCGTAGCAGCGTCAGCCGCCCGCCCGAGTCCTCACCGCTGCGGTGCGCGGCCGAGCCTGTCAGGTCGTTCACGGCCTGCCCGAACGAGCCGTAGTACGCGGCCACCTGGAAGAAGTGCAGCAGGTGGGCAAAGCTGAACCCCAGCCCGAGCACCAGTATCGGCCAGATCATCTTCAGCGTCGCCGGACGCCCGTCTTTGGCCAGTACATACGCAAGCGGCACGGGCGCGAACACGACGACAAAGCACCAGTCGAAGGACATCCAGCCCTGCACGAAGCCCGTCAGCGCAAGCCAGCCCAGCGCCCGTTTGTTGCCGCTCAGCCATTTGATCAGCAGCGCGACCTCAACCAGCAGCAGCGACGTCACGTACGAGTGCAGGTGCAGGTTGCCGAGCATGTAAACCACGGCCGGCGTCAACATCAGGAACGCGCCGGTGAACACCGCCGCCCATTCGCCGAATTGCCGCCGCAGTACCAGCAGCAGCCAGCTCAACGCGATACCGAAAAACAGGAACGGGAAGAAGCGCATCGCCCACACCCAGTCCGCCGGCAGCAGCAGGTGGTAAAGCCCGCTCAGGAAGTCCGGCCCGGGCGGGTAGTGGGTGTAGCGCTGCTGCTTGTACTTGAAGCCGTACTCCCCCTCCTTCACTCCCTCGTGGCCGTAGTACGGAAACATCTCGCCGTAGGTGGTGTTGGGCAGCCCGCCTTCCTTGAAGAAGCCTTCCTCGGCGTAGCACTGCCCAGCCCGCAGGGCGTTGGCCTCGGAATAGGCGTCCCAGTTGCTCTGGAACGTCGAAGGGCTGATTCCGGCCGTCACGAAGTACAACGCCAGCAGTACCCACACACCCGCCAGCGCCGCACCGGTCGGCGTCGCCAGCAGCTTGCGGATTCCGGCGGTGTTCATCATCGGCCCAGCCCGGTTTCAGTGATCCTCACGCGCTCCCCACCACTTCCCCGACATAGACCTGCGCGGCGTCGTAGACTTCCTGCACTTCGATCTGCTGCATGCAGATGTTGTCGCCGCCGCATGGCGGGCGGCTGGTTTCGTACACACAGGGCGAACAGTACACCGGCTTGCGCACCACCGTGAATCGCTCGTGGTCGTACCCGTAATGAACCGGGTCGCCGGGGCCGAACAGCGTGACAACACGGGCGCCGAGACGGAACGCAAGGTGCATCGGGCCGGAGTCGTTGGTGATCACGCAGCGGGCGCCGCGCAGCACCGATAGAAAACCCTCCAGGTCGAGCTTGCCGGACAGGTCGGTCACGTTCCCGCGCTGCGCCTCTTCAATGTGCCCGAGTACGCCCGCCACGTACGGGGCTTCCGACGCGGTCCCGGTCAGCACGACCCGGTGGCCGTCCGCCGCCAGCATCGTGATCAGCCGACCGAACTTCTCCAGCGGCCAGCGGCGCTCCTTCATCAGGTCGGAGGCATTCACGTTGACGACCAGGTACTGCCCCTCCTGCAGCCCGGCCGCGCCCAGCGCTTCGACCTCGCCGACCGGCGGCGCATCCAGTTGCGGTGATTCTCCGTCCGTCTTGGCGCCTGCCAGCCGCGCCATCTCAAGGTAAATCTCCGACACCGGCTGGTGGCTGTTGAAATACAGCAGGTGCGTCAGCGCGCCGGACTTGAGCCACGTCGAGCGCCGGTAGAATCCGTAGCGGTTCCGCGCGCAGCTCAGCACCGACATGATGCTCGCGTACAGCGAGTACACCTCGATATCGATGAACAACTGCGGGCGCGCGCCCCACAGCTTGAACACCGCGCCGAGGCTGCTGAACGCGGTGCCGAAAATCCCGCTGCGCCGCACCACCAGCACACGGTCGACCTGCCCCAGCCGGCGGGCAAACGTCGCGCAATCTGATGAAGTCAGCAGCGTCAACGTCGCGTCAGGGTACGAGCGCTTCAGCGCCGCCAGCATCGGCATCGCCTGCACCAGGCTGCCGATGCCGACGTACTTGGAAACCACGATGCTGCGGACCTCCTCGGGCCCTAGGGCGTGGCGGCGGCGCATGGTCCAGCCCAGCAGGCGCGCCAGCGGGTTCAGCACCAGCAGCACGGGCGCGCCGAACACACGATCGATCAGGATGCTGGTCCGGTATTTCATCGGGGCACGCGAGGGCGAAGGCGCGGTACTGGTGACGGTTCAAAGTATCGTTTCGGGCGGGGGCGATGCAACCGATGAGCCTAGCCCTGCAGCAGCTCGAGGATGCTGTCGCCGTAGGCTTCCAGCTTTGCGGGGCCGATGCCGGGGACGTCCAGCAGTTCGTCGCGCGTCTTCGGTTTGTTCGCCGCGAGCGCGTTCAGCGTCCTGTTGCCGAACACGCGGTAGGCCTGCACGCCCTCGCTTTTCGCCTGCTCCAGCCGCCACGACTTCAGCGTCTTGACCAGTTCCGGGTCCGGCTCGGCCTTTGCCTCGGCCTTCTTGAATGCGCTTTTGGCCGCCGCCTGCTTTGCCTGCTTTGTCGACTTCTTCTTCGGCGCCGCGCCGGTCAGCACGATCGCGCCGTCCAGCTGATTGCCGGTTTCGCGCCCGGCGTCGGTGAGGCTGACGCGCTTGAACTGGATCACCCGCCCGTCTTTCTCGAACTCGTCCTGCATGGTGTAGACCAGCCCGTTCTGCTCGAGGGCGCCGAGCAGGTCTTCAAATTCGCCGCGCTTCATCGCGCCCTCGAAGTTGTCGCGGTAGAGCTTGCCGGTGCTCTGGTTATCGCGCTGGAGCAATCGCTCCATGATCCCGGCCAGCACGGTCATCTCCTGCGCGTCGGGCTCGCGGGTGGTTTTCAGCACGCAGCGCTGGGGCGCGCAGACGTCGCACTTGCCGCACGGCGTCATGTCGTCGCGGTCGCCGAAGTGGTTCAACAGGGCGAGCATGCGGCAGGTGTTGCCCTGCGCGAAGTTGAGAATGCGGTCGAGCTGGTCTTCCTTGTGGGCGCGCTGGTTTTCGTACGGCTCGATCCAGTCTTCGCCGCCCTGGCTGATGAAACCGTCCGCGTCGAGCACCGCGCCGCCCTGCGCCGCCAGTTTGTCGAGGCGCCCGCTGAGGACTTCCGGCTTGAGTTCGAGTTCATTGGCCAGTGACTCGAAGTCGATGCTGCCGCGCCCGAGCGTGTTCCAGAGCGCGCGCATTTCATTGACCGGCGGGTAGTCGCGGTCGAGGAACCATTCGTGCAGGCGGCGGTCGTTCCAGCCCCACATCAGGATCGCGCGCGAGGGTTTGCCGTCGCGCCCGGCGCGCCCGATTTCCTGGTAGTAGCCCTCGACAGTCGCGGGCAGGGCCGTGTGGATCACGGTGCGCACGTTGTGTTTGTCGATGCCCATGCCGAACGCGATGGTCGCCACGATCACGCTGACGTCGCCGGCAAGGAAGGCCGCCTGCGCTTTGTCGCGCTCCGCGGCGGTCAGCCCGGCGTGGTACGGCATGCAGGGGACGTTCTCGGCAATCTGCTGCGCCAGCGCCTCACATTCCTTGCGACTGGGGACGTACACGATGGCGGGCAGTGGATCGCGGACCTCTGGTCCGCTTTCATGCGGGCGGGACGCCCGCGCTCCATCCAGCAGCTCACAAACGGCATCCGCGCGCTGCGACGGTTTCAGTTCCACCAGCTCGATCGCCAGGTTGGTGCGGCGGAAACCGTGGATCAGTTTGCGCCCGTCCACGAGTTGCAACTGGTTCACGATGTCCTGCTGCACCATCGGCGTCGCGGTCGCCGTCAGCGCGATCACCGGCGCGGAAAGGGGTCTGGCTCCGTCAGGTGCCTGACCCCTTTCCGCCCCGCGCAACAACTCAAGGCGCTGCCCGAGCAGGCGGTAATCCGGGCGGAAGTCGTGCCCCCACTGGCTGATGCAGTGGGCCTCGTCCACGGCGATCAAGCCGGGCGTGCGCTTGGCCAGCCACTCGACGAAGCCGGGCACGCGCAGTCGCTCCGGCGCGATGAACAGGAAGTCGAGTTTGCCCTCGGCCCAGTCGAAGCAGGCCTGGCGCGATTCCTCACGCGGGCGCCCGCTGTGGATGCGGGCAGCGCTAAAACCCTGCTCAATCAGCTTGCCGGCCTGGTCTTCCATCAGCGAAATCAGCGGCGAGATCACCAGCGCCGAGCCCCCGCGCGCGACGGCCGGTAGCTGGTAACACAACGACTTGCCCGCGCCGGTGGGCATCACCAGCAGGCAGTCACGCCCGGAAGCCACAGTCTCGCAGGCCTCGCGCTGGTGAGGGCGAAACGAATCGAAGCCGAAACGCTCGCGAAGAATGGAATCAAGATCCGCCATCGCGGTAAGTATAGCGGAACTGCCGCACACTTCACTTCCAGTGGAAACTGTCGACAAACTTGTCCCGCGCGACCCTTCCATGGGCTGTCTTGTAACGCATGACGAGGATGACAGTCGCGCCATTTTCATATGCGCAAATCGCTTCGGCAGAGCCGCTCTCGTCGTACACCCGGATTTCGGACTGTGACGCATCTTTGCCGCCGAGTTTGCATTGGGTTACATTTACCAGGTCGCCCTCAAGTTCCTTGGCCGCCATGGCGAGCCCGGCGCGGCGCCTGTCTTCGGCGCCGTCCAGGCTGCTCGCAGACCACGGACCTGAAACGATGCTGAACTGAAGCGTGGCTTCGGTCCCGCTCCAGCGGCTCAGGAAGCCGTTTCTGGTCGAATCCACCTCGCCGGGCAGGTCCGCTCTGAACCGGACACCCTGGTCGCGAACTGGTGTCCAGTGGCGCATTTCCTCGTCCGTCGGAATCCGCCACCAGGCAAACACTGCAGCCGCGATCAGCGACGCACCCACCAGGCAGCGCAACGCGGCGGCTTCCCAACCGCGCGAACCACCGGTTCGCCCCCGAGCCGCCAACGCACGGAAAGCCACTGCAATCAACGCCAAGCTGAGGCCGGCGATCATGAGTGATATGGCGGCATTCGAAACCTTCGACGCCATATCGCCACCTTGCCGCGAGATGAACTGCAGGTACGTCACCGTTATGGCGAAGGCCGCCACGGCGATGGAAAGCAGTGCAGCCCAGGTGGAGTGTCGCACGATTCCCGCAGACACCATCGTGAACACACCGGTATAGGTGATCGCGAATACGGCCGCTTCCCAACCCATCCGTGCAAGGACAGGATCCTGCGTGTGGACAAGCCGATAGGCCGAGATCAGAAACAGCGTGACGATGAAGAAATGGCCAACGAAGTAGGCCTTCCGGAGGTCGCGGAAGCACTTCTCCCGATATCCGTCTTCCGACATGGACACCCTCCGCGGCCCGGACCCGGGATGCCGCAATTCCAGCCACGCTACGAGCCGCAGTACGCCACACAGTCGGGCGTGCAAGGCTGGTGAGTTCAGCATACCGGAGTCTGGCGTGCGAGATTTATCTTGCAGGGAAGAGCTCAGACGCATCCAGCGGCGCTTCGCCCGAGACCTTGTTGTAGCGGTTGATCCAGGATTTCACGAAGGCCTGCTCGTCCGCATCCAGACCCTCCCACGGCGTCGGCTCCGGGATGTACATGTAGTTGAAGGCGTCCTGGACGGTCGCTCGCCCGAGATGATTCGGCATGGGATCGATGCCTCTTTCCAGGTTACTGGTCACGAACACCAGCATGATGAAAAAGGCGTGGTGACGCGAACCGAGGTACCACTCGTCCGATTCTCCAAGGTAGTACGCCTCGCGACCGTCCACTTTCAGTACAAGCGCCGAGCCGTCCGCACACGTGTACTCAACCCTCAGTGACTGGAAGTAGTAGTTGAATGCACCTGGAGTATCCGCGTGACGGGCCAGCTCTTTGCGTCCAATGGTTCCAAATAGACGAGCCTCATCACCTTGCAGCTCGACCGGATCGTCGCCTTTCTGATCGATTAGCAGAACTTTGGTGACGCCCGGCTTCAGCACGTCGGACGCCTGTTGGCGGATCTCCTGCTCGCGGTCGGAAGCCTTCGACGACGCAACGTAGATGGCCGTGCACGTTGCGACCAGCAGGACCAACCCGACGCAGATGACGATCAACAGGACCTTCAGGCAGCCTGTGGTGTTACTGTCCTCAGGCTGCGGCGCGAAGTTCCCCATCGATCAGTCCAGCAGGTGGGCTGATTTCCAGCTTGTGCCGTAGTTGTGGGCGATGGTCTCGACGGCGGCGCGTTCGCGCACCAGCCCTGTGGCCATGGCGATCATCAGCGACCAGACGGCAATGAGCGGCAGCGCGATCAAGGCGGCAATAACGTAACCCATTTCGATTTCCATTCTGCCCTGCCTTTCCGTTTGTCCCATTGTAGCGAATGCCGCCGCGCTTGTGGAATCAAAGCCCAGCCCGCGAGGGCTGGGGTAAATCGGGCGCCGGTTCGATCCCGCCGGACCCCAGCCCTCGCGGGCCGGGCTTGGATACCTCGTCGCATCAATCCCGCCCTCCTCAAATCTGACAACTCGCGCCCGACTTGCTAAACTTGCAC
>JAGQRI010000215.1 GCA_020425515.1 Planctomycetota bacterium
CGAACGCGAAGCCAGCTTCGAAACCAACGGCGCCCCGAAAGACTAGCGGACGGCCCCTACTCTGCTGTCGCCGGCAGGCTAGTCGCCTTCGTTGCCCTCGGGTTTCGGCCACTTCGGCAATGGAAACTCGACCTCCTCCGGTTCGGGAACCGGCTCTCCCGGCCACGCAACCAGCGGCGGGCCTGTCCGGCTTTTGGATTCGCTCGCATCACGAATCGCCGCAAGCGCGACAAACAGGGTTACCCACTGAATGTCATCCTGGGCGCTCCCGTACGGAATGCAGACGTTCCTCGCACTTTCACCGGCCTGCCTTTCGGCTCTGAGCAGGGCGTCCCGCAGTTTGGCAACGACGGACGAGTACGCCGCATCATTCCAGCCGCCCTGTGCCGCTTCGGACAATCTGAAGCTCACGTGTTCGACGGCACGGTTGTCGCCGTAAGCCGGGCTTGCCATGAACCGGACGCCTTCACCCTTCTGCACGATGGCTAATTTCAGGGAATTCTGCGTGAAGGACAGACCTTCATCACGTGGCAGCTCAACCAGGACACTCAGCGGCTGGTTACCCGGGCGCTGCAACTCCGCCCGCAGGCGATAAGCCATCACGCCTACGACATGTTCGATGACGTGCATCAGCGGCTTTGCCGGTGCTTCGGGCGGAGCAGCAAAGATGATCGGATTCTCGCTGACCCCGTCCGGCTCGCGCCCCTCCAGCCCGGCACGCTCGTCAACAACTTCGGAATACGCCTCGAGGGCTTCGTGGACGGCCTCATCGTTCGTTGGCTGAAGCCGATCGTTCAGAAACCACTTGTAGGCGCCGTCGTGTTTCCTGACCTCGATGCGCAGCGGCGTTGCCACTTCAGGATTGCCGTGAACTACCTCATTGCCGCCGCCGCAGGACGCCAGCAGGCCGGCGCACATGAATGCGAGGCAGATTCGACAGGACCATCCCATTCCCTTCGAACGTCGTGCCCGGCCGGCAGTTCGGTCCAATCGCCGTCGGTCTTGCGCAAGGGGACTGTCCCGGCACAGGACTGTCCCCGTCTTTGCGAACGGGTTTGGGACGATGCCTGCTTGGCGTTTCGACTACGGGGACAGCCCCCTTCGGGGACAGTCCCCTTCGTTTTGCGGCAGCTGGGACTTGACAGCGCAAGTGCAAAGATTCTGGCAAGGCGCTTGCGAGCGTACGATTTTAGGGTTTTCCGGGATGTTGCGGCGGGTGGTTTGCGTCTAGAATGCAGGGGCTCAGTGGCCTTGCGAAGTGTGAGGCACAACCGGGAGTCATGATGGCAGCGACCATTCGCAAACTTTCGCTCAGCTTCCCGCAGAAGTTGATCCGCGAGCCGATCCTTCACAACATCTCGACGCGCTTCGGCGTCTCGTTCAACATTCACCGCGCGAACGTAACCGACGAGCACGGCTTCCTCGAAATTTCCCTCGAGGGCGAAACAGAATCCATCGAGAAGGTCCTCGAATACCTCCGCAGCCTCGCCGTGAACATTGAGGAAAGCTAGCCCGGCCTCTCCTGATTGACGCTTCGGTGAAGCGCCGTATCGTTCATGGGTACGCGCCCGTAGCTCAGTTGGATAGAGCGACGGTTTCCGGAGCCGTAGGTCGCAGGTTCGAATCCTGCCGGGCGTGCCAGCAATCTAAAGAGCGGTCGTACGTCCTGAGTGACGGCACGACCGCTTCTTTTTCGGCTGAATACTCCAAGCCCGACAGAATGGTGAGCATGAGTCAAACAACTGACTCTCAGAGTGTTGTCAGTATTTTTGCCCACATATTTCTCAGTCGGTTTTGTCGCCGATTTGCAGAAAAATTTTCGAGAGTTACTGACACACCTGCGATGACAGAGCCCCCATCCGGGATGCTTCGTCATGCACGTTGCGAGGCAGGCATTTTGTTGGTGTAGCATCGAACCCAGCCCGCAAGCGGGTTTTCGGCGTCCTCAAGTTTTCACACAGCTTTCCACAGTCTTAACCCGCTGCCTATAATCCCGAGGCGTAATCCTGTTGCTGCCGAGGACGGGGAACCGGGCAACCCCGACCTGAGTGGAATAACCCGCTCGTTAGTGGCGTCACAACTGCCACGGCAGACAGGGGGCAATCATGCATGAGTGGATTTGCACCAACCGGCTAGGCAGCTTCGCCATGGGCACCGCGAAGCGCACCCCCGAACGCAAGTATCACGGGTTGTTTATCCTGCGCCGCGCCGGGCTGCTTGAGCCGCTGCACGTGCTTTCCGACGTCAACGAAGTCCTGATCGACGCCGGGCGCACGTTTGAGCTCGCGTCCTATCACTACGGTAATGCCGATTTCCCACGCGGGTTTGAACACCAGGTTGCGTTCAGCGCCGATCCCTGCCCCACCTGGGAGTACCAGTGCGGTGACGCCCGCGTTTCACGGCGGCTGGAGCTCGTGGCCGAACGCAACGAACTGCGCATCCACTACCGCGTCAGCGGCGCCGGCCGGGGTGCCGAGTTGCGCCTGTCACCGCTGCTCAGCGCGCGGGGAATGCACCAGCTCGGCCACGAGAACCCGTTCCTCGATGGGCGCGTACGCGACGCAAACCCCGGCGTCGGCTTCCGCCTGTATCGCGATTTCCCTGAGTTCACCATGCGCTGCGAGCCGCCCGCCGACTTTGAACCCAAGGGCTTCTGGAACCGCAGCGTCCGCTACCCCGAAGAAGAACGCCGCGGCTACCCCGACAAGGAAGACCTGTTCTGTCCCGGCTACTTCAGCCTGAAGTTCGACGGCGAACTCGAGTGCACGCTGCATCTGCAACTGCCCGGCGACGCCCCGGAACTCGACGAAGAAGAATGGGACGGCCCCCACTTCATCGAGCCCGGCATCCAGGAATTCGCCGACGCGCTCGCCCAGGCCGCCCAGCAGTTCGTCTACATTGAGCAAGCCAGCGGCGAACCCGGCGTCATCGCCGGCTACCCCTGGTTTGGTGAATGGGGGCGCGACACGCTGATCGCGCTGCCCGGTCTGTTGCTCGAAACGGCGCGCACGCGGACGGCCGCGCGGATCATCGACCGCTTTGCACGCAGCCGCCGTGACGGATTGATCCCCAATCTGGTCGGCGAAGACGCGGATCACTCGGACTGGTTTTCGGTCGACGCGTCGCTCTGGTTCATCCGCGCCGTGCAGGACATCCACACACAGGAAGGCAAGGCCGTCGCGGGACGCTGGTTTGAAGCGGTCTTTGAAATTCTCGAAACATTGCGCTCGGGCAAAGTCCCCGGCGTCTGGGTAGACGAGTCCGGGCTGCTCGGCGTCGACCTGCGCCCGCGCCCGGGAAGCTGGATGGACGCGCAGATCAACGGGCAGGCCGTCACGCCTCGCGCGCCGTTCGCCGTCGAGTTGAACGCGCTGTTCTACAACGCCGTGCAGTACGCCCTGCGCCTGGCGCGGCAGGCCGGCAAGTCGGCGTTCCTGGAAACCTGGAAGCCGATCAAGGAAAAGCTGGCAGGCGCGTTCATCGAGAAGTTCTGGCTCGAAGACGAAGGCTATCTCGCCGACTGCACCGACGGCGTTACGCCCGACAAGTCGCTGCGCCCCAACCAGTTGTTCGCCGCCAGCCTGCCGTTCCGCCCGATCGACAAAAAGCAGGCGCGCCGCATGCTTGAAAACGCGCGGCACTACCTGCGCACGCCGGTGGGTCTGCGCAGCCTGGCGCCGGACGACCCGAAGTACCGTGGGCAGCTCGTCGGCGAACAGGAGGAGCGCGACCTCGCCTACCACAACGGCACGGTCTGGTCCTGGCTGCTGGGGGCGTACGTCGATGCGGTCGCGTTTGCAGAGGGCGAAGACGCCGCGACCGAGGAAGTTTCTGAGCTGGCCCGATCGTTCAAAAAGCAATTGAAAGAGGGCTGCATCGGGCAGGTCGCCGAGGTGTTTGACGGCGACGAGCCGCACAATGAGCGCGGCGCACCCGCCCAGGCCTGGAGCATCGCCGAGCTATTGCGCGTGACATACCGCTACGGACACAGGAACGACGAAAGATCGAGACGAATGAAGGCAGTAAGGCAGGAAAGCAGCGGGGCAGTCACGGCATGAAGGTCCTGATGCTCGGATGGGAGTATCCACCGCACATTTCTGGTGGGCTGGGCACCGCTTGCGAAGGGCTGACGCGCGGGTTGGCCGCGGAGGGCGTGGAGGTCACGTTCGTGGTGCCGCGCGCTTTCGGCGATGAAGACGCCGGTCACATGCGCCTGGTGAGCCCGCAGAACCTCAAACAAGCGGTCGCGCAGGCCGGGGCGCGGGTCGTGCGCCGCACGGAAGTCGAGGAAGAAACTACGCCGGAGCTCGCGCAAATCGTCGAGATCAATTCCATCCTTCGCCCCTACCAGACGCCTGAGACCTACCTGCGTGAACGCATCGAGGTCCGCAACGGCAAACGCTACCGCGTGACCGAACACCTGCAGTCAGTCGAAGACCTGCCCGAACACACCGAAAGCGGCGGTGGCGACCACTACGGCCACGACCTGTTCTCGGAAGTCCATCGCTTCGCCGACCTGGTGGGCAAGCTGGCCGAGCGCATTGATTTCGACGTGATCCACGCGCACGACTGGATGACCTACCCGGCCGGGCTTGAAGCACGCCGCCGCACGGGCAAGCCGCTGGTGGTGCAGGTGCACTCGCTTGAGTTCGACCGCAGCGGCGAGCATGTGAATGAGGGCATCCATCGCATCGAGCGCGCGGGCACCCGCAGCGCCGACCGGGTCATCGCCGTTAGCCACTACACGAAGAGCGTGATCGAGCGGCAGCACGGTGTCGAGCCGGAAAAGATCGACGTCGTCCACAACGGTGTCACCCGCGCCGAAGCCGTGACGCGCTATCACGTCGAGCCCGACGACGACGAAAAGATGGTGCTGTTTCTCGGGCGCGTAACCTACCAGAAAGGGCCGGAGTTCTTCGTGCGCGCCGCCGAGAAAGTGCTGTCGCGTTACAAGAAGGCCCGTTTCGTGATGGCCGGCAGCGGCGACATGCTCGAGCCGATGAAGAAACTGACGCGCGACCTCGGCATCGAGAAGCACTTCGACTTCCCGGGCTTCGTGCGCGGCGAGGCGCTGGAAAAGTACTTCACGCTGGCCGACGTGTACGTGATGCCGTCTCGCTCCGAGCCGTTCGGGATCACGCCGCTTGAAGCGATGGCCTACGACACGCCGGTGATCGTCTCGCGCCAGTCCGGTGTGTCAGAAGTTCTGCGCCATGCCCTGAAGGTCGACTACTGGGACGTTGACCGCATCGCCCGGCTGATCCTGGCCGTGCTCAACCACCGCGTGCTCTCCGACGAGATGCTTGAAATGGGCACGCGCGAAGTGCTTCAACTTCACTGGAATGCCGCGGCCAAAAAGGCCGTCAGTACTTATCTACGGGTCACGGGTTCGGGTGGGGCCGAGCCTGTCAATGGAAGCTTTTTCTAGGAGTCCCCCATGCCGTCCGTCTGCTTCTATTTCCAGGTGCACCAGCCCTACCGCCTGCGCAACGTCGCGCCGTTCAGCGAGGCCGAGGGCTCGGACCTGTTCTGCGATACCGCGAACTCGGGCATCCTGTGGAAGGTCGCGCGCAAGTGCTATCTGCCGACCAACAACAAGATCCTCGAGCTGATCAAGCGCTTTGACGGACGCTTCAAGGTCAGCTACTCGCTCAGCGGCGTCGCGATCGAGCAGATGAAGCAGTTCGCCCCGGACGTGCTGGACAGCTTCGTGAAGCTGGCCGACACCGGCTGCGTCGAGTTCCTGGCCGAGACCTACTACCACTCGCTGGCGGCCCTGCGCGACCGCGACGAGTTCGCCGACCAGGTCAAGGCCCACGGTGAACTGATCAGCGAGTACTTCGGGCAGAGCCCGCGCGTCTTCCGGAACACCGAGCTGATCTACAACGACCAGATCGGCGAGCTGGTGGACGACCTCGGCTTCCGCGCGATCATGGCGGAAGGCGCAGACGACATCCTCGGCGAGCGCACGCCCAACTTCGTCTACAAGCACCCGCACCGCGAACTGCGCATCCTGCCCAAGAACTACAAGCTCTCTGACGACATCGCATTCCGCTTCTCGAACCAGGGCTGGGAAGAACATCCGCTGACGACCGGCAAGTTCGCGCGCTGGCTGCATGCCCACAGCGGCAACGCGCAGGTCATCAACCTGTTCATGGATTACGAGACCTTCGGCGAGCACCAGTGGGAAGCGACCGGCATCTTCAGCTTCCTCGACGCCCTGCCCCACGACGTGCTGACCGCCCCCGACTGGCAGTTCCAGATGCCCAGCGAGGTCGTCCGCGACGTCCAGCCCGCCGGCGAGCTTTCGTACTGGCGCACGACGTCCTGGGCCGACCAGGAGCGCGACATCACGGCCTGGCTCGGCAACCGCATGCAGCGCGAGGCCTTCGACGCCCTGCACGAGCTCGGCGGGCATCTGCGCCGTCGCAACAACCCGGCCGCGCTGTCCCTGTGGCGCAAGCTGCAGACTTCGGACCATTTCTACTACATGTGCACGAAATGGTTTGCCGACGGGGACGTACACGCCTATTTCAGCCCGTACGAAGGCCCCTATGATGCGTTCATCAATTTCATGAACGCGCTGGATGAGATCCGGCAACAGATCCTCAGCACGTCAGCCCGGCTGCAGGGAGTGCATTCATGACAGAAGCGGACACCGCGACCGCCAAGCCGTCTCCGGACTTCGTATTCGAGACGAGCTGGGAAGTGGGCAACATGGTCGGCGGCATCCACACGGTGCTTGCATCCAAGGCACGCACCATGCGTGAGCGGTTCGGCGACGAGTACGTCTGCATCGGCCCCAAGCTGCTCAAGGAAGAAAACGCCAACAAGGAATTCATGCCCGGCGATCTTTTCCCCGGGCTGGAAGCGACGCTGAGCCCGCTCGGTATCTCGATCGTTACCGGTCGCTGGAAAGTGCCGGGCGAGCCGCGCTGCATCCTGATCGACTTCACCGAGGCGTATAAGCGCAAAGACGAAATCCTCGAGTGGCTGTGGCTGCACTACAAGGTCGATTCGCTGCCCGGCGGCTGGGACTACATCGAACCGGTACTGTTCGGCTACGCGGCGGGCCAGGTCATTGAGATCGTCACCAAGAGCTACCTGATCCCGGAGCGCCGGCACGTCGTGTCGCTCTGGCACGAGTGGATGGTGGGCTCGGGGCTGCTGTACGTAAAACACGCCGCGCCCGAGGTGGCGACCATCTTTACGACGCACGCGACGGTACTCGGGCGCGCGATCAGCAGCGGCGGGGCCTCGCTCGAAGACGTCATGCATGGCACGACGGCAGCCCAACTGGCCAAAAGCCACAGCGTGGTCGCCAAGCACAGCATGGAAAGCACCGTCGCGCGCGAATCGGACTGTTTCACCACCGTCTCATCCGTCACCGCGAAGGAGTGCACGAACTTTCTCGGGCGCAGCCCGGATGTGCTGGTACCGAACGGTATCGGCGACAACTACCCGCCGTCGCAGTGGCGCGACCCGGACCAGGTCAGCGCCTCGCGCCACGCGCTGTTCAACCTGGCCGAGTTGATGACCGGGCGCGACGTTCCGCGCGATCGCACCGACATCCTGCTCGCGGGCGGGCGCTACGAGTACGTGAACAAGGGCCTGAACCTGGTGGTTGACGCGCTGGCCGAATTGCGCAAGCCGCTGCGTGAGGACAATCGGCAGGTCATCGCCATCACGACCTACCCGACCGCCGTGGTCGGCCCGGACCGCGAGTTAATGAAAGCCCGCACCGAAAACGCGCGCGCGCCGCAACCTCACGTGTGCAGCCACGTCCTGCAGGAAGCCGAGCGCGATCCGCTGTCGCACCACCTGGCGCGGGCCGGCTTCCACAACGATGCCAACGACCCGGTGATCGCGCTGAACATCCCGATCTATCTCGACGGGCGCGATCCGCTTGTGCCGATGCAGTACTACGAAATGCTGGCCGGGGCCGAGCTGACGCTGTTCCCCTCGGCGTATGAGCCGTGGGGCTACACGCCGCTGGAGAGTGTCGCCTACAGCGTCCCCACCGTGACGTCGGACTACGCCGGTTTCGGCAAGTGGGTACAGACGCTCGACAACGTGGATCCGCACGTGTGCAAAGTGCTGGCGCGGGAAGGGGTGCCGTACGAGGAATCTCGTGACGCGCTGGCCAGGCACATGGCCGAGTTCATCCGCACCGCCCCCGAAGAGCGAACCCGCCTGCGCCACCAGGCGTGGGAAGTCGCCAAGCAGGCTCACTGGTCGATCTTCAGCGAGAACTACTTCGACGCCTTTGAGCACGCCCTGCAGATACGCCGCAAGCGCATGCCGGGTGCGACCAGCAGCATGACCCGCATCCGCATGCACGACACGGTGCGCCTGCGCCGTGAAGATATGCAGCCGCCGGAGGCCGACAACGCGCCACGCATGCACCCGTTCACGGTTCGCGCGCAGTTGCCTGACGAACTGCTGGGATTGCGCGAACTCGCGAACAACGTCTGGTGGACCTGGAACCCGAACGCCGAAAAGCTGTTCCGCAACCTGTCGCCGGAATTGTGGATCGAAATGCACCACAACCCGCTGCGCGTACTGGAATCGCTGCCGCAGGCCGTGATCGACAAGCACACGCACGACGGCGCGTTCCTGCGCCGCATGAAGGAAGTGCTGGACGAATACCACGAATACATGGCAGCGCGGGAAACCCAGCGCGCCCACGCGGACATCGCCTACTTCTGTATGGAATACGGGCTGCACGAAAGCATGCCGTTTTACTCGGGCGGGCTGGGCGTGCTGGCCGGCGACACGCTGAAGGCCGCCAGCGACATGAAACTGCCCGTCGCGGGCATCGGGCTTGCGTACCGCCGCGGCTCGTTCAAGCAGGCGCTCGACCGCGACGGCAACCAGCACGAGGAACAGCCCAGCATCGACTTCACCACGCTTCCGATGAAGCCGGTCGTGGACGCCGACGGCACCCGCATCATCGTATACGTGCGCTTCCCCGGGCGCGCGGTCGCCGTGCAGGCCTGGCGCGTCGATGTGGGCGCGGTGCCGCTGTACCTGCTGGATACCGACCACCCGAACAACTCGCACCTAGACCAGGAAATCACCTCGGTACTGTACGCGGGCGACCGCGAAAGACGCCTGCAGCAGGAGATGATCCTCGGCATCGGCGGCTCGAAGTTCCTGCGGGCGCTCGGCAAGCCGCCGCGCGTCTACCACATGAA
>JAGQRI010000216.1 GCA_020425515.1 Planctomycetota bacterium
AGGCGGCGGCGCGGCGACCCTGCGTCCAGACGACGGCGGCGGGGCCTGTTGCACGAGCCCCGGCATCGGCGCGGCGGGGGGCGGTGGCGCGACAACACCCGGTTGGCGTCCTGAGCCGGGACGCATCGCCGGGCGCGGAGCGCCGGGACGCCCGGGCATACCGGGGCGTGGCGCGCCGCCGGGGCCCGGCGGGTAGGGAAGCTGCTGGCGCTTCTTGCCCTTGGCAGCGGTGAACAGCCAGACGCCGCCGCCACCCGCAATGCCGATGCCCGCGAGCAGCGCAATGAAGCCCAGGAGGCCTTGCGGCTCTTTGTTGCGCTCCAGGATCTGGAAGTTGGCATCCGTCACGGGGACCATTTTCTTGATCAATGACCGATCCTCTTCGTCCAGATCAAGACCGGAGCGTGCCAGCCCCTTGATCTGCACGTTTTCCTCGACGCAGCGACTCTGGTTGTGTTCGAACCAGGTGTCTTCCTGGGCCTCGGGAACTTTCCAGTACTCCTCAATCACCTTCTTCTTGCCTGGGTCATCGACGACCATGAATACCTTGACGGCATCGATCTGGTCATCTTCGGAGTTTGGCAACACCGCCACGTAGTATTCGGTGCTTCGGACCTTCTTCGTTTTCTCGTCGACCTGGTCGATGGCACAAGAGAAGCGGTAATCGATATAGCACTCGTCAAGGATCAGCCATTCGGAGCTGCCGCCCTGTTTGCAGTACTCGCTGTACTTCATCTGGGTGGGCGACATGTTGCTCATGCCGACGATGGTCATGTGCCCGCCCCACACGGTGATGCCCAGCCCGATCACTATCATTCCCAACTGCAGACGAAACAGCATGTAATTCATGGCGGGGCCTCCATGCGGCGGGCGCATCAGTCACAGCGAATAAAAATCCGGGGCGTCATTCTAGAAATCCGGACTGTGCGTTTGAATCGATTCTTTGAGTACGCGGCGAATAAACCAAACCTTCAAGTTCGGTCCCTCGCTGGTCCGTGATTCAACTGCCTTATGAACGGCTAAAGCACGGCCACCAGGTCGGCCTTGGTCAGGATGCCGTAGTCGCCCGAGGCGCGCTTGACCATCGCCGCCGGAACGCCGGACTGGAAGGTCTTCAGCAGCTCGCTGGCGCTGGCCTCTTCATCGACCACCGGCAACGGCTCGCCCATCACCTCGCGCACCTTGATGTCCTCGAGCTTGCGCCCTTCCAGGAGCAGGGTGATGAGTTGGTCGTCGTACAACGCTCCCACCGGCTGGCCGTTTTCGAGCACCGGGATCTGCGACAGGTCGAGCGTCTTCACGTGGCCGATGACCTCGGACAGTGACTGGTCGGGCTCGGCCGTGACGAGCTTCTGGCCCGGGCGGTGCATCAGCAACTCAGCCGCGGTGACGTCGTACTCGTCGACGAAGCCCATCTCGCGCATCCAGTCGTCGTTGTACATCTTGGAGAGGTAGCGGTCGCCGACGTCGCACAGGAACACGACCGGCAGCGCGCTTTCACCCGGCTGCTTTTCCTTTAACCACTTCAGCGCGCCCGCCAGGTTGTTTCCGCTGCTGCCGCCGGTGAAGATACCCTCGATGCGCGTCAGCTTGCGCGCGGCCTGGTAGGCTTCGGGGTCGGTGACCGGGATGACCTCGTCGATGAACTCGAAACTCATCGTGCCGGGGATGTAGTCGAGCCCGATACCTTCGACGGTGTATTCGCGGTGGCCGGGCTTCGCGTTCTTGTCCTTGAAGAACTCGGCGTAGTAGCTGCCCAGCGGGTCGCACAGCACGACCTTACATTCGGGGTTGTGCTCTTTCAGGAAGCGCCCGACACCGTTGATGGTGCCGCCGGTACCCGCGCCTGCGAAGAAGTGTGTGATCTTGCCGTCGGTCTGTTCCCAGATCTCTTTGGCCGTCGTCGCGTGGTGGACTTCCGGGTTCGCCTGGTTCTGGAACTGCCCGGCGAACCAGCCGCCCGGGGTTTCCTTCGCGATGCGCTGCGCGACCTGGCTGTAGTGGCGCGGGTCGTCTTTCTCGACGGCGGTCGGCGTGACGATGACCTTCGCTCCGTACGCGCGCAGCAGGTCGATCTTCTCCTTCGACATCTTGTCGGGCAGGCAGAACACGCACTTGTAACCCAGCACGTTGGCTGCGATCGCCAGCCCGAGCCCGGTGTTGCCCGCGGTGCCCTCGGTGATGGTGCCGCCCGGCTTGAGCAGGCCCTTTGATTCGGCGTCGCGGATCATGGCCACGCCGATGCGGTCCTTGACCGAGCCGCCGGGGTTCAGGTGATCCAGCTTCGCCACCAGCGTGCAGCCGAGCCCTTCGCTGATACGGTTCAGTTTCACCATCGGCGTGTGGCCGATGCAGTCGAGGATCGATTCTTTGATGTCCATGGCGCTCCCAGTCTGAGCGCGAAGCGTAAGCGAGCGTCCTGCCGGAGTACAGGGTCAATCTTCGGAAGACTCGCAGCGCGGGTACTGGGATTGGCAAGAGCTTTAAAAGTCGAGCGCTCAAGCTGCAACAGCGCTCGCTTACGCTTCGCGTTCAGATGGCACACTCAAACCTGTTTGAGGCATTCCTCGAAGATGCGCATCATGGTGCGGTCCGGCAGGAAGAAGGTGGCTTCCTCGACGGTGCTTTCGCGGTTGTCGTGGCGCAGGCATTCGCTCAAAAGCAGCTCGGACACGCGCTTGACCGGCACGCTGCTGGTCGCCATGCCGATCGGCGGAATCGCGACCGTGCGCGCGCCGATTTCGTTGGCCTTGGCCAGCGCGCTGCGCAGTGAGTTGACGATGCTTTCCTCAGTACTGACCTGGTCGTAGTTCATGCTGGCGGCGTGGATCACCCAGCGCGCGTTGAGGTCGCCCGCGTCGGTGACGACGGCCTCGCCGAGGTCCAGCTTCCCGATCGCCAGGCATTGGCGGATGATCTCGGTATCGACTTCCGGCCCCAGACTGCAGTGCGCTTCCGGGGCAAAGATCAAGTCGTTGTTGATTTCACTGATGATGGCGTCCGCTTCGGCGTCTTTGACCGTGCCGAGCCTGAGGTGGATATGCTCTTTGTTCATCCGCTGCTGCCTCCGTGAGAGGCCCCTTATACGGCAGATTCGGATTCGCAAAAGACGTGGGCACCATAAGTGAGGAGACTGATCGCGCATACCCCGACTGGACCGAAGGTCTCAGGGCTCGGAAATTTGGACTGAGCAATTTGTGAAGATTTATTTGGCAAGTCCCGGTCGCACGGCGGTAATATCGACCCTTACCACAAAAAGATGGAAGTGGGGGCTGCGGCTAGCCGCAGCTATATCCATCAATGCAGGCGGGGAGGATTTTAATGAGAGCTTTCATTGCGACCACTACGTTCGTAGTGGCCATTGTGCTGTGTAGTACGATGGCAGCGCAAACAGTGGTGAACTTCGACGGGTCAACGACGCCGAGTTCGACGACTTCCTATCCTTTCAACTTGACCAACGCCACGGTCCAGACCTTCTGGACGCCGTCCCAGCTAAACAACCAGGCGGGCACGATCACCGAGTTCGGGCTTCAGTTCACGAACGCCGTGTCCCGAACCTGGCCCAGCGTGGAAATCCGCATGGGTGAATCCACGAACACGATGACCAACTTCAGCACGACCTTCGCGTCAAACTACAACGCGGTGGCGGCTGTAACGGTTTACAACGGGTCGTTGTCCGTCACGACTACAACGACCAACGAGTTTTGGCGGGTGCAGCTCACGACTCCGTTCAACTACTCCGGCGCGAATCAACTGGTGGTTGAGATTCGAGTAAGCGGTACTTCAACCGGCACCGGCACGGTTTCACACCGCGTACAGTATACGCAGAGCCCCGGCATAAACTGCCGCATCTACAGCACGTCCAGTGCCACGGCGACAACCGGCAGCAAGCAGGACAACCTCGGCTACGGCGCGAGCTTCCTTTTCGGTTCCACCAGCCCGGGGCTGTACGGAACCACCAGCATCAACCTCGGCACCACGACGCCCGGGTCGCCAAGCACACCGGTCAGCTACTCTATCTCGGGCATCGGCACGACCGCGCAAACGGTCATCACCGCGCCGACCGATGTCGAGGTGTCTTTCTCGCAGGCCTCGGGCTACGCGAACTCGATCACGCAGACGGCAACCGGGAACTGGGGACCGACCACCATATGGGCACGAATTAAATCCTCGGCATCCGTTGGCTCTATCTCGGGCAATATCACGCATACAAGTACGGGGCTAACTACAAAGAACGTCGCGGTGACGGGCTCCGTTTCCAACGCGATCTATCCGCTGGCCCAGGGCACTTCGTGGACGTCTTCAAACACGACGTCGTCGTACAACATCGGCTACCAGTTCACGGTGAACGTCCAGGGCGTCACGGTCACTTACCTGACGTGCTGCGTACCCCACGCGAACTCAGCCGTGGTATCGCTCTGGGATCCGGCGTCTACCAGCGCCCCGATTGCGCAGGTGACCACGACCGGTTCTGCCGACACCTGGCGAAACACGGCGTTGAGCAGTCCTATCGCGCTGCAACAGGGAAAGACATATCGAGTCGCCGTAGCCACTACCGGGTACAACTATTCCAACCAGGCCGGCAGCAACTGGTTTCCGACCGGCAATATCTCGTACGTAGGCTACTGCTACATCAGCGGGGCAAGCGTCACCTATCCGTCCGGCACCGGAACAGGCTACAACTATGGCTTTGCTGATATCGGTTACGAGCAGCAGCCGAACGTCAGCACCAATGTCAACTCGATCAATCTCGGCTCGACGCCGATGGGAACGCCCGGGCCCACGCAGACCTACACGGTCAGCGGCTACCAGACACCCGCGGGCACGACGATCACTGCCCCGACGAACGTGGAGATCAAGCTTTCGACCGACACCGTGTGGGGCACCACTGTGAACATTTCCAACACGGGAACCTGGGGGCCGATCTCCATCGACGCCCGCATCAAGGCCAACGCTACCGGCGGCACGGTGTCCGGCAACATCACGCATGTCTGCTCCACACTGCCGCAGGCAAATGTGGCGGTGAACGGTACGGTGACTGGCCCGACGATATTGACTTCCACGCTGAGTATGAACCTT
>JAGQRI010000217.1 GCA_020425515.1 Planctomycetota bacterium
TTGGTCATGCCGCGCAGTGTGCCCTGCGGGCGCGCGGTGGTGGGCTTGCCGGGTTTGATCGCGTCGAGTTCTTCGATCACTTTCTCGACACGCTTGTCATTCACTTTCTGCATGCCCTTGCACTCATCGAGCAGCCCGGCGTCCGTGCCGAACCAGATGACCGCGAACTCCTGCTCATCGGTCAGCTTGCGCAGGCTGAGTTTCAGGAACTCGCAGGCGGCGTCGAAACGGGTGACAATCTTGTCCCAGGGCAGCGCCTCGATTTCCGGGTCGGCTTTCGGCGGCGGGGCTTTCTTGTCCGGGTCGTCGTACTTGCCGTGGCCTGTGACCGGGTTGCGCAGGTCCTGCTTTTCCTTGTCGGTCAGCGGCGTGAGCATCGAGTCGCTCATGTCGATCACGTAGCAGATGCGCGTACCCTCGGCCTGCAATCCCAGAAAGCTGGGTTGTGCCAGCGTGCGGCTGGGCACGCGCCCGGTTTCGCCGGCGATGCGCTTCAGCCACGGGGCCGAGGTCAGCCAGGCGTGCTCGGCCTTGAAGATATCGCGGAAGGTGCGGGCGATGGCGTACTTCGTGTGTTCCGGCACGACGTCCTGGTCGAGCATGCGGGCGAGCTGGTTGGCCGGGTGGCGGAAGGCGTCGTCGTCGAGTTTCGCGGTCTGGCGGCGCATGGCGTTCATGCAGCTTTCGACCAGCACCCAGCGCTGCTTGTCGTCGGGCAGGTTGTTGAGCAGCTCCTGGATCAGCCCGAGCATGTCGCCGTCGCTGCGCATGGCGATGGCCTCGAGGGCGGCGGCTCGCAGGAAGACGTCGAGCTCGGGGTCCTTGACGATCGCGATCACGTCGTCGGCGCCGCGGAATTGCTGGTGCACGCTCAGCACGCGGTACCACAGCCAGGCGTCCTCGGCGTCGGTGTGCTTGACGCGCCAGGCATCGAGCGGCTCGACGCTGTCCTTGTCGTTGAAGTACAGCGTGGCGATCGAGGCGCACAGGTACTGCACTTGGTCGTGCGGTTTTTCCGGCTTGGCGTAATCCTCGGCCAGCAGTTCGATGGCGCGTTTGTCGCGGGTGGCGGCGATGGCCTCGCGCCCCAGCGTGCGTTTCCACAGGGATGGGCGCTTCTGCGACTTGCGGTAGGCCGCGACTTTCGCCTCCCAGTCGTCACCGGCGTGGGCGACGGCGATGATGGCGAACAGGGCCAGGCAGGCTGTAGCGAGGCGCTTCATGGTATCAGTCTAACGATACGTGGCGAGTGGAACCGCAATAACCAATGACCAATTTCCAATGACCAATTGGCCCGCGCCGTCGCCTTTGCATTGGTCATTGGAAATTGGCTATTGGTCATTTGCTGTTCCCGCCCAAAAGCAAAGCCCCCTCGAAGTGACCGAGGGGGCTCTTGAACACAACACCTGGCAGGCCTATCCGCCGCCGACCATCTTGACCTGGCCGAGCCCCTGGTCGGCAATCCCCTTCAGCAGTCCGTAGCTGACTTCGCCGATGCCGATGCAGTGGATTTCCGACTTGTGGAACAGGTTCATGCGCCGGACATCGTCGATGATCCACTGCGCCTGGCCCTTGTTCTGCCAGTAGCCGTACGGGCCCGGGAAGTCGAGCACGGGCTGGTCCGCGTGCTTGATGTTGCTTTCCGGGTCGCCGGTCTGGTCCCAATCCTCGCGCTGGTCGTTGCAGTCCCAGTCGTCCCATGTCGGGTCGCCGTCCGACAGCAGGAAGATGGTGTCGGCGCCCGTGGCGAACGTCTCGGAATTCACGTACGCGTAGTCCTTCACCAGTCCCTTGCCGGTCAGCTTGAACGCCTGGCGCATGCCGCCGTGCAGGTTGGTCTTGCCCTTCAGGGTGCCGTCCGGACGGTCGGGAATGGCCGCGCCGCCCCTGATCTTGTCGAGCTCCTGGCAGGTGCGCTCGATGTTGGCCGAGTTTGCCGCCGTCAGCCCCTTGCAGGTTTTCAGCGTGTCGTGCCCGTCGCCGAACCAGATCACGCAGAAGAACTGATCCTTCTGCAGCGAGCGCAGGCTGAGCTTGAGGTACTCGCGGGCCGCGTCGAAGCGGGTCTTGATCTTGCTCCAGTCCAGCGGGTCGTCCTCGGGCTTCTTTTCGTCGGGCGGGGGGTCGTTGCCGTCGTTTCCGCCCCCGCCGGTGATCGGGCCTGTGGGCTTCTTGACTGGTTTTTTGATCTCTTCCTTGGCCTTGTTGGTGAGCGGCTTCATCATCGAGTCGCTCATGTCGATCACGTACACGATGCGCTTGCCGGCGGCCTCGACGCCGACGAACTTGGTCGGCGGGGTGGCGGGCGCGTACTTGTCGTCGCCGTGGGTGGGCTTGTCCGGGTTGAGCAGACGGTCGAGCCAGGGCGCCGCGTTCACGAACAGCCTGTCGCCGCCGAAGATCTCACGGAAATAGCGGGCCATGATGATCTTGGTGTATTCCTCGGTCTTCTTGTGGTCGATCTGCGGGATCAGCTTGAGGGCCATGTTGCGGAACGAATCGCCGCCGCCGCCCGAGCCGCCCCAGCTGTAGGCTTCTTTCAGCAAGGTCTTGGCGCCGGTGGCGAGCATCAGGGCGCGCTCGTCGCCCTTCCACTTGTCCGCCCCGTCGAGCTTTTCGGTCCACCAGTCCAGCAGCTTCTCGCTGCCGGCTTCGCACAGCGCCTCGAGGGCGGCCACGCGGATGAACAAGTCCTTGTGCTCTTCGGCGGCCTTGTACAGGTCGGCCTCGCCGCCGTTTTCGGCGTGCAGGATCAGGCTGCGGAACCACAGCCAGGAATCCTCGGTCTTGTCGAACTTTTCGCGCCATGCGGTCCAGCCGGCGTCGAATTCCTGGTCCTTGAAGTAGTCGGCGCAGATCTTGGTCAACAGGTACTTCACCTGCGGCTTCGGCTCTTCCGGCTTGGCGTAGCTTTCGGACAGGATCTGGAAGGCGCCCTGGTGCTGGCTGCTGGCCAGTTTGACGCGCCCGCGAGTGCGCATCTGGAGCGACGGGCGCTTGATGAATTCGTCGTAGTACTGCTTGGCCGGGCCGAAGTCTTCCGAGTTGACGACGAAACCGCCGAAACTCGAAAGAAGCAATCCGACCGCGACGATGCGTGTCAGCGTTCTCGTTTTCCTCATAGTGTCCTCGGTTATTCTCCCCAGTCCGGTAGCGCACCGCCGCACCAACGGGTACGCACCGTTCCATCGTAATGCCCAGGCTTTGGATCAACCCGATACTAACGATAGGTGGTAGTTCGGGTTCAAGTATTGCACGGAATGACGGAACGGTGACACAAATCTCGCCTGCTCCAAAGCGGCGCAAGGCTTGCAATCGCACGGAAGCCGCTGGCATGCAACAGTTTATACACGGCAGCAATTGCCGCTGCTGGGTCGCAAAGCGTGTCGTTAAACTGGGACTGCCATGTTCATTCCGCTCGGCATCCGATTTCGCGAACTGGTCTGGCCTACGGGCACGATCGCGCTGATCATTTGCAACGTGCTGATGTTCGCGGCCCAGCAGTTCCTGGCGCCGAGCTTCCAGTTGCAACTGCTGCTGCGCCCGGACCGCGTCGACCCCGTGGCGTGGCTCACCAGTATGTTCATGCACGCCGACTTGATGCACTTGCTCGGCAACATGGTCTTTCTTTGGCCCTTCGGCATGTACCTGGAGTCGCGCCTCGGATGGCAGCGGCTGATCCTGCTGTATCTCGCGAGCGGCGTCGGGGCCGGGCTGACCTTCCTGGCCCTGCACTGGGGCGAGCACACACCGGCCCTGGGCGCGTCCGGCGCGATCGCCGGGCTGATGGGGCTGTGCGTGGTCGCCGCGCCGCTGGGCAAATTGCGCCTGCTGCCGGTGCACCCGGCCGTGCTGATCATGGCCGCCGCGACCGGGCGCCGCCGAGGGGCGGTGGTGTTCCCGCTGGTCGCCTGGGTGATGTTGTGGGTGGCGTCGCAGGAAGCGTACGCGTGGGCGGGCGTCGAGGGAATCGCTTTCGCGGCGCACTTCGGCGGCATCACGCTCGGCGTGCTGCTGGGGCTGGCGATGCGCGCCAAGGTGCTGCCGGAAATGGCATTTGAAGGCCCGGCGACGGAGGAGGAGGCGCTTGAGCGGAAGCGGGAACGTTTCGTGAACCTCGTGGCCGCGGCCTGGGCCGGCAAGCCAAGGGCCACCCCACCGCCCGTCGACTACATGCGCCCTCGCGCCCCCAACTGGCACGACAAGCCGGATTCCGTACCGCCCATCCTGACCGGCGAAGTCGACGATCCCGTTTGACTGATTCGGTTGTCAGCCACAAAAACACGAAAGCACAAAAGGTTTTTAGAGAAGCAGTCTTTCGTGTTTCTTGTGTTTTCGTGGCCAATCCGAGGAGTCTCAAATCAGTAGGCCGGGCCGTGGAATGGGGACCAGAAGAAGGTCCGTAAGTTCGCGAACTGGAAGCTGAAGCCGAGCGTGAACCCCTGCGTGCTGAAGTTGCTGCCGTCGGAGTTCATCCAGCGCCAGCCGGCCGTGATCAGCAGGTGCCGGAAGACCTGCACGTGCAGGCGCACGCCGAACTCGTTGATGCCGGTGCCGTCGAAGAACTGGGCGCGCGACAGGTAGCCTTCGACTTCGATCGGCCAGACCGGGTAGATGCTGGCGCTGGCGCGGTAGCTGATGCCGAGCCTCGAAAGCCCGCGGGTCTCGTCGAAGCCGCTGAGACCCACCGCGAAATCGAGATAGCCGAACTGCCAGACCGGCAACGTGAAGCCGATGTGCCCGCGCGCGTCGGTGACGCCGGCCCAGTCCTTCACCTTGCGCTTGCCGAAGTAGTCGTGCCGGTCCGTGCGGGCGAGCTGCGTGAAGCTGACGTCGAGCAGGAACAAACCCATGCGCGCCCGCATGCCGCCCGAGGCCCCGCGCCAGCCGTTGGGCGTCAGCCACAGCTCGCTGTCGAAATCGAACCAGATGTCGCGCGCGACCAGGTCGTCGCTGGTGTCGATGCCGAAAGGCCCGTCGTAGTAAGGGTACGGCGCCCGGTTCGCCCACAGCCCCCAGGGCGGCTTGATGTCGATCTTCGGCTCGGGCAGCGGCTCCGGCTCGCTTTCGGACTGGGCGAATTGCACCCGCGTGTCCGGGAACTCGACGGCCAGCGCCCCGCCCGCGAAGGCAACGCACAGCACAAGCAGGGTTGTCAGCCGAAAAACCATAAGCGGCGGAGTATAGGGCGGGTGGGGGATTTTGGATTTTCGATTTTGGATTTTGGATTCAACTGCCGTGGGGGCGCGATTCATTGGTCGGTCGTTACACTCTGGCAATGGCAGTGAAACCATAAGTACACATAGGTGAACATGTGCAAGTATGTTCACTTATGGTTTCAAATCGAGTGAGAGCCGGGATGCCCCAGCAGGATACAGCCGACCGCTTGAAGCCGCTTGAGAAGCTGCGTGGGCTTGAAGACACGCACATGCTGATCAACGAGGTCTACTTGTCGGTGCAGGGCGAAAGCACCCATGCCGGGCGTCCGTGCGTGTTCGTTCGCACGGCCGTGTGCAACCAGCGCTGCTCCTACTGCGACACCGCCTACGCCTTCACGCAAGGCGAGCCGGTGGCGCTGGACGAGGTCGTTTCAAAATCTCTCTCCTTTAATACAGAGTTGGTCGAGATCACGGGTGGCGAGCCCCTGCTGCAACCTCTGCTGCCCGAACTGTGCAAACGCCTGCTCGCGGCGGGGCGTGAAGTGCTGATCGAGACCGGCGGCAGCCATGACATCTCGGTCGTGCCAGAGGGCGCGCGTGTGATCCTTGACATCAAGACGCCCGGCAGCGGAGAGGAAGCCGCCAACGACTACGCCAACCTGCAGCGTCTGCGCAAAGGCGACGAGGTCAAGTTCGTGCTGACCTCGCGCGAGGACTACGAATGGGCTCGCGAACTGGTGAAACGCGAAAACCTGCCCGGGCGCGCAACGGTGCTGTTTTCGCCCGCCTTCCGTCGCATCGAGTCTCGCGACCTCGCCGCATGGCTGCTTGAGGACGGCCTGGAGGCGCGCCTGAACCTCCAATTGCACAAGTACATCTGGGACCCAACCAAGCGCGGTGTCTAACCCGGCTTTGACGCCGCGCCCTGCGGTCTTAACCTGATGGCAACCCCACTCGATTTCCCGGCCGCGTCATGAACGAGCCAAAGCCAACCTCCAGCGACCACGGTGCGCCCGGACCCCACGGCGCGCCGATGGACCCGTCCGAGGATGAGCAGGAGGACGTGACCGATCTCGTTCACGAGATGACGCGCGAGCACCAGCGCCGCCAGGAGTCGGGCGAGAGCTACCACGACCTGCGCGAATTCGAAGACGACTCGTCGCAGGCCGCCATCAGCAACCCTTACTTCCGCCCGCAGGAACACGACCCCACGGCCGAGGTGCCGGCCCTGCGCCCGTTGTCCGACGCGGTGATCAACCCGATCCCGATGCCGGAGCAGTCCGAGGCGATCGCGCTGGAGCCCACCAGCGACGACAGCACGCTCAACGAAGCCATCCTGACCAAGCGCCTGCCGCTTCCACCCAAGGCGGAAAAGCAGGAAGTCACGATGGAGGAAATCGAGAGTGTTGTCGCCAACATCCCCGAGGCCAGGGGCAGCGACACTGACGTGCGCGTCGTGCTGCCGCAGACCAAAGTAATTGAAGACCCCGGGCTGCTGTTCAACGAGGCCGACCTCGACGACCTGCAGGACCGGTTGCGCAACGGGCTGCTTGCCTCGCTGGTGCGCAGCGTGCGCGACCGCGCCGAGGTGATCCTGACCGCGCAATCGTCGGTCCCGTTCGACCTGGACTACTACTCGCTGCGCAGCGTCGGCAACGGCGCCAGCATCGTGGACAGCCCTTCCATGCTGGAGACCGCCTTCATCGGGCGCCTGTACGAAGACGAGCAGATGATGCGCTGGGCTGTGGACGCCCTGATGCGCAAGTGCCATGCGGCGGGCGGGCGCTTCCACGACCGCGCCGGCGCCGACCCCGAGACTCCGCCCGGGCGCGGCTGCGTGACGGCGTTGCGTGACGTGACGCTCGCGATGGATTTCCTGGCGCCGGTTCTGACCGACCAGCAGCGTGCCGAGATTGCCGCGGCCCTCTACAACAACGGCAAGCGCCTCGCGAACTTCATCAACGACCCGAACAACAACGCGCCGGCCAACGTATCCGAAAACGGCTCGCTGGCGCTGGGGTTGGCCGGTCTGCCGCTGATGAACTACGAGGAATACTACGCGCACGCCCGGCGCTGGACCGACAACGCCGAGCAGCGCTCGCAGACGTTGCTCGAAAGCCGTATTGCCGAGAACGGACGCCCCGCCGCCAGCGACCTGCAGGGGCTGGTCGAGCTCATGCGCTTCATGCTGCCGTTCTCGCAGGCGTTCCAGCGCTACTACGGCGACAACATGCTGATGGGCGAAGGCGGCAACCTGAGCGCCCTGCCCGGCTGGCTCGCCCACCAGTTCGGCAGCAACAACGCGGGGCTGTTCGCCTCCAGCCGCATTTCCGTCGAGGATCTGTTCGGCGCGACGCCGCTTCTGGCCAAGGCCGCCGACACCTACCGCGACGGCGTGGCGCAGTGGCTGCTGCACCAGATCAGCGTGGCCGGCGCCGCCCACCGCGCGGGCAATGAGGAACGCCCGTCGTCGAAGTACCGTATCGAACTGCAGGCGCACCCGGGCGTTGACTCGGTGCTGACCTGCGTTTTCTACGACCCGTCCCTGCAGGCCAACAGCCCGGAAACCAGCATGGCGCCGGGTGCCCGATTGTCCGAAACGCGCGCCGTCGTGCGTAGCGACTGGGACCCCAGCAGCCCCATCGTCACCCTGCAGGCCGAGGCGGGCACGCTGCCGTACGTGCATCTGGCCAGCTCGGGTGTGAACCTGAAGCTGAACTGCGACCCGAACATTTTCCGCGACATCGGCGGGGCGAACGTCGTCGGGCGCGTGCGCGACTACATCGACATGGGCAGTGCCGCGTACATCAACGGCGACTTCAAGGGCACCGAAGGCAGCCTGGCCCAACGCCACCTGTTGTATCTGCGCAACGAAGGCGTCTGCCTGCTGTTCGACCGCTTCGACATCGGCGACGGTCGCACGCTCAAGCGCGGCGGGCTGCGCATCGAAGGCAGCGAAGAGGTCGGCGCCGTAGACCGCGGCACGCTCGGCGTGCGCGCCACGGACGGCTCGGACCGCCAGGCGCGCTTCGTGTTCTTCAGCAACGGCTTCAGCCAGGGCGTCGAGGAGCCTGAGAACGGCAAGCTGCCCGGGCTCGGCGTCGAGTTCATGCGCGGGCGCGGCGACCTGGCGACGATCGTTACGCTCGGGCGCGCGGGGCGCCTGCCGCCCATCCGCCGCATTAACACGGAAGAACGCGGGCGCGTGTACCGCACGACGTTCGACGAGGGCGCGGTGCTGTTCAACGGCTGGCCCAACGGCATGCCGCAGCAATGCGGCTGGATCTGGACCGACGCGCTGATGTGCTTCGCCGACCGACGCGACGACTACCCCGGGCGCTACGTGGCGATCAAGTCAACCAGCGTGCTCGCCTACGACATGCACGAGGGCATCCACATCGGCTTCGGCGCCAGCCACCCCGAGGACCCGAACAAGCCCGTCGAGTTCAGCCTGTGTGCCAGCGGCGCCCAGGCCGTGATCCACCTGAACACCCGGGCGCACCTGCGCGTCGCGTTCCCCGGCTTGAAGAAGGTCATGGTGGACGGCAACGAAGTCGATATCGAGGGCGACGCCAAGGTGTTCGTGATCAGCCAGCCGCTCGAGCCCGGCCGCCACCTGGTCGAGTTCGAGCACGAAAGCCCCGGCCCCGAAAGCACCATCATCACCCCGCGCGAAGACCAGTTCGTCGGCGGCGAGTTCACGCTGCACGCCAGCATCGGCGACCCGATCGGCGTTGCCGGCGCGCGCCTGATCGTCGACGGCGAGTACCTGGGCGCGACGCTCGAGGCCGGGCCGTGGGTCTGGAAAGTGAACGCGAACAGTTTGTCCGAGGGCAGCCACGAGGCGGTGATCGAGGCCAGGGACGTGCTGGGTCATACGCGCCGCAGCGTCGCGCGCACGTTCATCGTGGACAACACGCCGCCGGAGGTCGAGTTGCTGGAGCCCCGCGACGGCAAGAAGGCGCGCGGCGAACTGACCTTCGTGGCGTCGGCGGAGGACCCCAACGGCATCGAGCGCGTGCAGTTTTGCCTGAACGGCAAGAAGGTCGGCGAGCCGGTAACCGTGGCGCCTTATGCGCGCGACATCGACACCACGGAGTTCCCGGACGGCACCTACGCGGCGACGGTGCTCGCGTTCGACGCGGCCGGCAACGTCGGGCAAAGCAAGCCGGCGCGCATCACGCTGGTGAACAACGCGCCGCCGCCGGAGATGGTGAAGCTGAAAATCAAGCCGCCGGTGCTGGCCGTGAAACCGCTCGAGGAAGTGCAGCTCGAATGCGTCGGCATCGACGACGAGGACGGCGAGCAGCCGGTACGCGTGCAGTGGCGCCGCATCAAGGGGCAGGGTGTGGTGGACAAGAACAACGTCTTTACCGCCCCCGGCAACGAGGGCCCCGTGGTGATGGAAGCCCAGATCGTCGGCACCCACGTAAGGGCCAAGCTCCACGCCGTGGTCTCTTTGGACTAGTTGTGAAGGCAAAGCGCCCGGAGGGCGCGCTATCAAATAGCCCGGGGCGTGAGCCCCGGGGATTTACGTTTGAAAAAGTTTTCGAGCCCGCGGAGCGGGCGGTATGGCTGTACGGCATGCTCTATGTCGCCCCTCCGGGGGCTCGTGCTTCTTCGCAACGAACACCCGGGGCTTGCGCCCCGGGCTATTTGATGGCGCCACCTTCGGTGGCTCAGTTTCGATTTGCGACCTATATGTGCTCAGACTACTCGCCCTTCGCCAGTCCTTCGCGGATCAGGCGGGCTTTCAGTTGCATGCGGTTGCTTACGCCGAACTTGCGGTAGATGCGCCGGATGTATGTGCGCACGCTGTCGAGCGAGCAGCCGGCGATCTCGGCGGCCTTCTTGTAGCTGCCGTGTTCCGAAACCAGCCGCGCCACCTGCAGCTCGCGCGGCGACAACTCCGTCGCGCGCTTGGCCTCGCTGACCTCGACCAGCAGCAGCGCCTCGCCCGCGCTTTCGCTGCGGCGCTTCACCGTGGCACGCAGGTGCACGCCCATCTCGGTGATCCGCTTGCGCAGCTCCGACTTCGTCTTCGGCTCCTCGCGGCGGCGCAGCGCGGCGCACAACGGTGCGGCGAAGCGGCAGGCGGACTGCAACAGCGCGCTCTGGTCCAGCTTGCGCTGCTCGGTCATTTCCGTCAGCGCGTGGTTCGACCACACGATGCGGCCGTCGAGCTGGAACAGCAGGCTGGGCGGCGCGCCGAGCTTCTCCTGGTCGCGTGCGATATCCAGCGCGTACTCGTTGCTGCGGCGTCGGACGATGTCTTGCGAGGCCTCGGCGATCGCCGTGGCCGCCGCGCGCAGGATCGAGCCGTCCGCCGTCACCATCCCCGTGCGATCCATCAACCGCGCCGCGGCTTCGATCTGGGACTGGTAGTACGACTCGGCCGTGCTGATGCGCGCCGACAGGGACGGGCTCATGCCGTCGCTGGGCCCTTCGGGGTGCAGGCTGGCGAGGTAGAGGTCCTCGAGCGCCATGACCATGCGACGTTCAATGGTTTCGAGTTGCGCCGCGAAACGGGCATCGATCGGCAGCCCGTCGCGCACGTGTAATGCAATGGCGCGCGCGATCTGCGAAAGGTCCACGGCGGCGTAGATCTTCTGCAGAAGTTCTGCCAGGGTTTTGAGTTGGAATCCTACGGTTTCGGTTTTGGCCATCGGTTGCTCCCGGTTGCACGTCGTGTGAAATGGACGGGCATTTGACCCGCCCGTGCATTTAGGCACAACCAAATTTTCATACCGGTGAAATGAAATCCCCGCAAATAGGGCTTCCGGTCGCATCGGGGCGTGAAAAAAGTTCAGGGCCGACCCCGAAAGGTCGGCCCTGTGTTCCGGCATGGCGTGCTACTTGACGGCGAACTCGGCGCTCATTTCGAGTTCTTCTTCCTCTTTATCGTCCGTGCCGATGGCCGGAGTTTCCGGAGTGCTCTCCGTCTTCTCCTTGGCCTCGCGCTGGCGCTGGATTTCCAGCAGGCGGGCGCGGGTTTCGTAGTCAAGGCTGCGCGGGGCGACCTTGGCCGACTTCAGGCGCTCTTCCTGCTCGATGCGGGCGCGCTCGACGGCGGTCTTGACCTGCTCGAGGGTGCTCATCGCTTCGCTGTGGCGCTCACTGCCGACGCCGCGGCGGCTTTCCGCGATGTCGAGCATCTCCTGGTTGCGTTTCAGGCGCTCGATCTCGCGAACCAGCGACTGGTACTCGGCCTCGAACTCGGCCTGCTCGTTCTGCACGTCCTGCAGCTCAACCGCGAGCTGGTCGCGCTCGCCCTGCAACACTTCGCGCTCGGTGGTGATGTCGGTCAGCTTGGTGTTGTAGATCTCGCGGGTTTCACCGATGCGGGTGACCAGCTTCTCGGCCTCTTCGGGGGTGTACTTGCTGCCGCGGTGCTCGATGACGCGGGCGTCGGCGTAGACGCTGCCGACCACGTCGCGCTGGTCTTCGAGGTAGCTGATGTCTTCCTCGCACAGCTTGACGATGTCGGCCGACCGGCTTTCTTCCTTGTCGAGCTCGGCCAGGCGGCGGTCAACCTGGTTCATCTGGCTTTTGAGTACCGCGATCTGTTTGGGGTATTCGCTGCGCAGCTTGTCGAGTTCGACCTTCATGTCCTTCTGCTTGGCGATCAGGTCATCGACCTTGGACTGGGCCATGTGCTGAAGCGCCTCGGCCGCGTCGTGGGTGCGATGCTTGCCGAGCACGGCGTGGGCCAGCGCAATGGCGCCGACGCCGCAGACACCGACAATGAAGACCGTCTTGAAGAACTTTTTCATTTCAAAATCTCCTGGGAAGCGCGATGGTTGATTCCGTTCGCTCCGTAGTTCGGAGTTGGCTCGCGCGAATTTCAGGCGGACGAGTTTTCCACGGGGGAAAGAGGTGGCTGGTGATTGGTGGCTAGTGACTGGAGAAGACAGGGGCGCAAGTTTCGTAGACGAACGCAGCACGGTGGCGCAGCACTTTCCAGCCACCAGCTATTTCGCTTTTACTCCCGCCTCCCGCCTCCCGCCTGCCAACTCGTTATACTGCCCCCATGAAAATCGGACTCCTCGGCGGCAGCTTCGACCCACCCCACAACGCGCACCTTGCGGTGGCCCGGGGCGTGCGCGCCGCGAAATCGCTCGACCGCGTGGACCTGCTGGTCAGCGGGCAATCACCCCACGCCGACGGCAAGTCCAACCACGCCGACGTGCAGCACCGCCTGGCCATGGCGCGCATCGCCGTGGAGGGGCAGCCCGGGCTCGGCGTCGAGGACTGGGAGACGAAACAGGACGGGCGCAGCTACAGCATCGAGACGATCCGCCACCTGCAAGGTGCGCACCCGGACAACGACTACTTCTTCATTGTGGGAGGCGACATGCTGGCCGACCTGCCCACCTGGCGCGAAGCAACCGAGTTGCTGCGGCGCGTCGAGTTCATCCCGGTCTTCCGCCCCGGTCACACGGCGGAGGTCTTTCGCGAACTGAAGGGAAAGCTGCCCAAACCCGTGCTGGAAACGCTGCAAGCCAACGTGGTGAAAATGCCGCTGCAGGAGATTTCGTCGACAGCCATCCGCGCCGCCGTAGCCGCCGGCGAGTCCATCAGCCACGAAGTCCCCGCCGCAGTAGAAATCTACATCCGCGCCAACCGCCTCTACTTCGGAGGTGAGGCATGAAACGCTCCCTGCCCCTGCTGGTCCTCCTGCTCGCCGCTTGCGGCAACGCACCCGGCAACCAGCCAGCGAACTCCGGCAACGACACTCCGGCGAATCAGCCGACAAACCGCGCGAAGCCCGCGCCCGTGGAGTCGCCAGAATTGACTGAGCTGCACCGGATCGCCGGGGAAGCCGCAGACAAGTACCCCAACTTGGTCGATTGGGAGGGCGCCGTTGACGCAAGGATTACCCTGACCGACGGCCGCGTGCCGTTCGGCGATGCGGGTTCCATTGCGAACAACATGCGCAGCTCGCACTTCAAGGACGAAGAGGTCGAGTGGCGATTTCTGCTGAATGACCACTTTGAGTCTTTCGAGGAGCAATTCGGGCGCGCACCTTACGACCGAGAGCGCGAGATTGCCCTCGGCATGTGCGACCAGATCCCAGCGTTGCTGAGCCAGGTTGCCCGCTGCAAATCCCTCGTTGTGTTCGGGCCGCTCGCCCGGAATGGCGCAAAGAGCGACATTAAGACCAGCCCTCTGGTATCCGCGGCCGCGTTGACGGAAGTGACGCTACATCGCGCATGGCTACTCGCCGACTTGAAACAGGAGGGCAACGCCCGGCGAGAGCTCGTTACGCTGATTCAGGTGCTGTCGCTGCTGGATGTGGACACATGCCTGCTCTCGCATAGTTCAGGGCTTGGAGTCTATGGGAAGCTGATTCTCGGATTGCTGAAGGGTCCTCACCCTGAGATCGCGGCTTCCACCGAGGTTTCGAAGGCCGTGACAAGTCTCGGCGTGCACCTTCTGCAGAGTACGAAGCAGGCCTGGCGCATGGAGTTTTCCTGGGAAATCGGGCAGGGGCTTCATGCAGATGAGGGCTATTCCTACTTTGCCGGTGATCCTCCCGAGTCCATGGGCGTTCTCGCACAACTCCTGCGCCACGACCGTGAACTCGCCGACATGTTCTCCGGAGGGCCCGACTTCTCCAGTGCCAACGACCGGCATCGGGCACTCGCCCATGCGGATGGCCTGAAGGATCCTGAAGCTGCGAGGAACATCGTCCGGTGGGTCGATCTAGACGCGCACCTGGCGGTGTACTGCCTTGCGTGGGAGCTGTTTTGCGAGGACCGCAAGCAGCCGCTCGTGGACCGAAAGCAGTTCGCCATACAGAAGGTGACGGAATTGCCGGAAGCAAAAGCTGTGTGGTCTGATCAGCTACTTGAGATCGGCTTCGATGAAAAAAGTCCACTCATGCAGCACTTCTTCAAGGGGTTCGGCATGGAAGAGAAGTTTCTTCCGCTGGCGACCATCGACCTCCAGCCCTCTGAAGAGTAGCGGATTCATGCGATACGCTGTTGCGATACTGTTTGTAACTGCGCTGGCCGCTTGCGGCGGGGCGGGGAACAATGCGAACATCGGTGCGCACAGCGAGGATGACCTCCACTACGAGCAGTTGATCGAGGCCTGTCACGACGCCGAGAAACTGATCCCGCATGCTTCCGACTGGAACGCGGTGCTTGAGGAGGTCACCTACCAGAACGACGGGCGTGAGGAGATGTATGCCCTCGCCTCCGAGTACTCGAAGGCGCTGCCGCCCGAAAAGTCCGAAGTCACCGCCGAGGAATTCCTCGCCGAGTTAAAGGAAGAGCGGCAGGCCAGAGAAGCCGAGCCGAACATGAGCCCGGCCGAACTGGATGTGGAGCTGCGGAAGACGGACGCGTGGGCCGAGCGCTTTTCCAAGCTGATCCGCTTCGATTCGCTCGCCGTGCTGGCCCCGCGTGAAGGCTGGTCCCGCGAGCGCGACATGGCCGTGGCCAAGCTGCTGTCCGCTATGTGTGCACGCCCAAGATTGCTGGTCCAGGCAGGAAGTACCGAGCAGGCCGAGGAAGAACTGGTCACCTATCTGGTTGTGCTGGGCAAGCTCGATCGCAACAGCCGCCTGTGGTCCCGGTCGCTCGTGAACTCGGACATCGCGCGGGTGCTCGTCGCTCTGTCGCAGGGCTGGCTGCAGCCGCTGGCCGGGTCGGAAAAAGTTCATGCCGCGCTGGATACTCTGTACGAGGTCGGAAACCTCGGGCGGAAACGGGCGTGGCTGCGCGAGTTCAAGTACTTGTGCGCGTTCTACCTGCAAACGCCAAAGTCCGAGCTGTTCGAGTACATGGGCGATAGTCGGAGAAACACGTGGGAGGGCCTGACCCGGTCGCTCGCGGAATTCCGGTACGACCTGGAACTGGCCGGCAGCTTTGACCTGCACGCGCCGGACCTGCTGGATAGCGACGACGTCGAGCAGGCACTGAGAATCGCCGATTCCTACTATCACGGAGTCAAAGTGTTGTTGTCTGATTTGGTCATGTCGGAGTGGCGACTGCAGGCCGCGTGGCTCGGCTACAGCCTCTGTTTGCTGAAGTCCACCAAACCGCTGGTGAAAGGCAGCAAGGCGGTCGCCGCACTGACGAAGAAATACCCGGGCACGCGGCTGGTCTGGTCGGACGACAAGCTCCAGGTGGGTGCGGACAACGAAGCGCCTGCGGCAGAGGACGGACACTACAGCGAGTTCATCCCCACGATCACGATCGACCTGCATTGACTTGCGCCTGTGGGCACGCCGCCGCAGAATCCGGGTTCGCTCGCGCCTATTTGGAGATCGCTATGCGGTTCGTCTGGCTGCTGGTTGCAGTTTTAGTGACGCTTTCGGTTGCGGTTGTTTCGGCGCAGGATGCCGACCCCGCCAAGGAACCGCCGCCCGATTTCAAGCTGCGCAAGATCGCGGACGTCAAGCCGGCGAAGCAGACCTGGAAGTCGCGCGAAGTGATCCGCAACGGCGGCTTCGACTACGGCACCGCGGCCTGGGCGATGAAGGGCGGGCTGCAGGTCGTCGCGGCGGAGTCCGGGCGCGCGGGCGACGACAAGGACCTCGGCGCCGGGGTCGAAGTAACCTCGGTGTTCAGTACCAGCGGTTTCCTTTCGCAGATGCTGCACCTGCCTGACAAGCTGACCGCCGGCACGCTCAAGCTGGACTGGCGGCTGGTTTCGAAAGGCCAGAACCCGACCTTGCAGCAACTCACGTTCGCGATCGGCAGTTTCAACCAGCAGGCGCAGTTCGAATCGGCGACCTCGATCGAGTCGGTCAACGCCAACAACTTCCCCGGCTGGGAGTGGCAAAAGATCGACCACAAGCTGAGTGCCGAGGAACAGAAATCGGTCAACGCGATGCTGGGCAACAAGCGTCAGCTTGTGCTGATCGCGAGTATCAGCGGCGATGCCCTGCGCCTCGACGCCGACAACGTCAGCCTGAAAGTGGACGGCGAGTTCACGCCGCCTGCGACGCCGACGTTTGTTGCCTACGCCGAAACCACGCGCGTCAAAGGCCCCGACGGCGGGCGCGACCTGTTTGAGGTCAACGCCGCCTCTACCGACGGCAGCAAGCGCGTGAACATGTTCCGCACGGAGGGTCTGTCGATCGCGAGTTACGGGCTGGCCTGGCGCAACGACGGGGCCGAGCTTTGCTTCAGCAGCACGCATGAAATGGCGTACAGCTATTTCAGCGGCAACTTGTACGCGCTGGATGACAAGGGGGTACGACGTGTGACCAACCCGCCCGGGCGCGACGAAATCCTGAAGGACGAACGCAAGACCGGCAAGGTGAAGATCAAGGTCCGCAACCTGCTCGGTGAAAACGTGCAGGGTTCGATCTACATCGACGGCGCGCGCAAGCTTGGTTTCTTCGGCCTCGGCCCTTGGCAGAGCGGCGCGGACGAAACCACCGTCGAGATCGACGACGTTGTGGATTACGGCGACCAGCTTCAAATGGTCGTCGTGCGCGTCGGCGGCAAGTCGGCCCTCAGCGGCGTCACGGTCGATGTGAAAGCCGGCGAGACGGCCGAGCCCGCGGGCGTGGTCAGCGTCGGCGCGACTCTGCAGGACATCAACGCGCTCGCGCCATGCTACGTGAAAGACGGCAAGCGCATCGTGTTCGCGCGCGGCAGCTTCTTCACGGTGGAGGCCGCGGGCGGCGTACCGGAGGGGAAGACCTACGGCAGCATCCTCGGCTCGGACCCGGCGCTGTCGCCCGTTGACGACACATTGGTCTACGCCGGCATCAACGGCGGGCTCTGGATGCTCAAGCCGGGCGCCGACCAGGGCAATGAGATCGTGGACGGCGATGCCATGTACTTTGCCGAGGACCCGGTCTGGTTCCCGGACGCCAGCGGCATCGTCTTCACCGGTCGCACCACCAACCAGACGGGCTGGAGCGGGCGCAACCTCGCGGCCTGGATTGCGCAGAACAAGCAACTGGTGCA
>JAGQRI010000218.1 GCA_020425515.1 Planctomycetota bacterium
CCATGCCGTGGTCGAGGATGATGTGTGCGAGTTCGTGGGCGATGATCGCGGCGAGTTCGTCTTCGTTCTCGCACATCTTCACCGCGCCCATCGAGATCCACATGAAACCGCCCGGCGTCGAGAAGGCCGTGACTTCGTCGGTCTCGAGCAGCCCGATCTGCAGGCCCTTGAACAGGACCAGTTCGTAGACGTGCTGCTGCTCGTCGTAGCTGCGGCTGGTGTAGTCGCCGAGCTTGATGGCGCTGCGCGTGACTTTCTTCGAAGCGGCCTCGATGAAGCCGGCCATTTCGTTCACGTAGGTGATCTGTTTTTCGGCTGACTGGTCCTTGGCCTCGACCGGCTTGTACTTGTCTACGATCACGGCTGACACGCCGCGCCCGATGTAGTACTGCTCGGAGGGTTCATAGTTATCCGCGACCTTGGCGTCCTTCAGCGCGCCGACGGTTGCCGAAAGCTTTTCAAGCAGGGCGCAACCCGGGATGCTGCAGAGCACGATTGCAAGCAGCAGCCGGGTCGTCCAAACTTTGCGTTTGTTCGTCTTCATGGTTGCCGCTCCTATTTAAGTTTGCCGTCCGTGGCAAATTCCTTGATGTGTTGGTTCTGCACCTGCGGGTCGGGCTTCTCGGCGTCGCCGCCCATCAGCTTGTTGCGCGAGGCCTCGAAGGCGTCGATGCGCTTGAGGGCGTTGTTCATTTCGTCGCTGCCTTCGCGCATTTCCTTCTCGATGGCGGCATTCAGGCCCTTGCCCGCGTTGCCCTTGTTCTTGGCGCCGGCGGATTCTGAAACCCGCGGCTCGACCAGCATCTTGTCCTTGCTGAGAACCAGCGCCTTCACCCAGCCTTCGACTTCCTTGCCGTTGATCTTGGCGCGAATCTTGACGTACTCACCGTCCTTCTCGCCGAGCGCCTCGACTTCATCGTTCATTGAGAGCTTGCCCAGCGCCTCGGCGTCGAAGAAGTCGGTGCTGCTCTGGATCACGGCGTCGGGGCTGCTGCTGTCGACCTTCACGTACATCGTTTCGCCGTGAACCTGGTTCATGGCCACGACCAGCGCGACGGCCAGCACGATCATCAGTGCGAGCAGGCGGCGCCAGGGGAATTTCTTCCACCACTGCATAGGGTTCTCCTGTCATTGGAATCCGGAAGTGGAAGCAGAATAAGAATTCAGTCACTCCGGAATAGACGCTATTTGCTGGTCTTCACCACCACACCGTTCCATTCGGGCGGCGGCGGCGTGGCGATGTAGTCCTCGCAGCGCTGGATGTAGAGGCGGCTTGGGTTCAGGGCGTCTTCCTCGGCGTTGGTTTCGTGGTGGGCGGCGTGCCTGAACTCTTCCAGCGCGCCCTCGAACTGGCGGTCGCGGAACAGCTTGATGCCCTCGCTGAAATGCTTGACCAGGTCGAGGATGAACTGCGGCGGGTTCTTCTCGCCCAGCAGCTCGAACACTTCCACCGGCTCGGTCTTGCCCTTCACCACGATCAGGTCGATCGGGCGCAGGGTGAACTCGCCGCGGATCTTTTGCTCCGTCTTTTCGCCGATCAGGATGTCCGTGCCGTAGCCCTTGCACTGCGGCTCAAGGCGCGCGGCCAGGTTCACGGCGTCGCCCATCACGGTGTAGGCGAAGCGTTTGCTGCTGCCCATGTTCCCGACCGTCACCATGCCGCTGTTGATGCCCGCGCGGGCGTACAGCACGCTGCCGTCCGGTTTGATCAGTTGCGGTGCGATTTCCCGCACGGAATCGGCGAACAGGGGTTGCATGCGTTGCAGCTCGGCCCGGCAGTCGAGCGCCCCCCGGCAGGCGCGCACGGCATGGTCTTCCTGCGAAACCGGCGCGCCCCAGAAGCACATGATGGCGTCGCCGATGTACTTGTCGATCACGCCACCGGTGCTGAGCATGATGTCGGTCATGCGCTCGAGGTAGATGTTCAGCAGCTCGACCAGGCGCTCCGGGTTGTTGGGGCCGAGCGTTTCGGTAACCGTCGTGAAGCCGGCCACGTCGCTGAAGTACATGGTCATCTCGCGGTTTTCGCCGCCGAGCTTGAGTGTGGCCGGGTTTTTGATCACGTGTTCGAGCAGTTCCTTGCCCATGTACTGGCGGGCGAAACTTTCACGCTGGCGGCGCTGGTGGCCTTCGGTCAGGGCCTTGGCGAGCGCGCCGTTGCTGAAGCCGAAAAACAGCCCGGCCAGCGGCGCCGCCAGCGGGAACCAGAACTGCTGGCTGAACAGCGCCCAGGTCGCGACCACCACCAGCACGCCAAGCAGCAGCGTCAGCACCAGCCCGTTGCACAGCCGCCCGGCGAGCATGACCGTGAAAACGACGGCCAGCGCCAGCAGCAGGCTCAACACCCAGCGCAGCCAGCCGGGCGCCGCGTGCATGAAGTCTTCGTTCTTGAGGTTGTCGATGAATGTTGCAAGTACCCAGGTGCCCGGCGTGCTGCTGTCCATGGGCGTATCGTGGCGATCTAGCAGCCCGGTGGCCGTGGCGGCGATGATGACGATCTTGTCCTTCACGATGTCACTTGGCCGGCCGAGCGTCAGTTGCTGGACGGGCTTGTCCTGCGCTTTCCGGAGTTCTTCACGGGCGTTCGCCAGTTGCCCGTTCAACTCCTCTTCCTGATCGGGCGTCGCGCCTTCGAGTTGTTTTTCGAGGTCGCCTACGACGCCGGTTAAACGCTCGATTTCGGACTCGCGGAAGCGCCGGTCGGAAAGCACGTCCCAATCCTGCATCACGTTCTGGGCCGAGATCTGGGGATACTCGGCGAACAATTTGCCGTCCGGGTGGCGCTCGAGTACGGCGGCCCGGCGCTGCTCGTCGAGGAACGGCCAGTCGGCGTTGTCCTGCGGCGCGAGAAAATTGCGATAGCGCAACTGGACCCGCCCGCTGGCGTCCAGCGGCATCGCGCGTCCGAGGTAGCGGGCTTCGTTGCCGTCCACCTTGACCGGTACATCCCGCAGTTCGTTTTCGAGCTTGTAGGCCTGTCCGTCCCACAGGATGCCGTCGTTCTTCAGCTCAAGCCCGGCGCACTTGCTTGCAAAGACTTCCGGCTTCACCTTGCCGGCGACGGCGTCGCGCGCCCACGACAGCACATAGAGCCGCCAGGTTTCCAACGGCAGCGTACGATAGATGTCGGTTCCGTAGGCCTCGACAACGTCGTACCGGCGCAGCACGCCGTCCACGTCCTCGAACCCCATGACGGGGCCGACGGCAGCCACACCCTGGCGCTCGGCCGGTTCGGTGATCGGCAGCACCGAACGCAAGCGTGTAGATTCGTTCATGACGGGGTCGGTGTTGATCTTCTTGCGCAGCCCTGCGACCAGTTTGGGGGCCTTCTCGTCGCCGCGCCGCCCTGACTCGGCGATGCTCGGCCAGCCGTCCAGCAGGGCCGGGTAGGGCGCCTCCGCGCTGCGGAAGATGGCGCAGCGATCGCCGACTTGGCGAAGCAGTTCCGGCTCGCCTTCGCCTTCGAGCTTGCCGGCGTACTCGGGCAGCAGTTCTTCCCGCACGTCGTGCCGCTGCTCGGTCGCGCCGAGGACCAGCGCCAGGGCGACGTCGTCGCGGGCCGTCGCTTCCATGGCGAAGATGTCATCGCTGGCCTTCTCGAACGTCCAGATGCGCGTGGGTCGCCCGCCGACGTCGCGCACGGTCACGACCTGGTTGGTGTTCGGGCCCGTTTCGCTGTAGACCATGTCGAACACGATCACGCGCGCCCCGCCCTCGCGGCAGTAGCGGATGATCTTGTTGTAGACGTGCCGCGGCCACGGCCAGGCGTAGCGCTGGTCGGTGCCTTCGGTGCCGGTGCCGATAAAATCGCCGTATGCGAGTGACGCTTCATCGATGTTGATAAGCAGGATGTCCGGGTCGCGCTCGGCGTTGCTTTCGAGCATGCGTACGCGCAGGTCGCGGCTGGGCAGCTCGACGTAGTCGATGGGGGCCGCATCGCCCCAGTTCACCATCAGCACGCCGGTCATCAGCACAGCCGACAGGCAGGCCAGCAGCGCCGTGACCAGCTTCTGGCGCGGCTCGTGGGCGTGGCCGAAGTCCTTGCGTACGCGTTTGAGCAGCTCGCCGGCGCGCACCATGGTGCTGCCGAGCCCGGACATGGCGCGATCGACGGTGTTCTGGTCGGACATTGGTCAGGCAGGTTATAGGTTTTGGGTTTCAGGTTATAGAGATAGAGCCCGGTCAGCCCTACACCCCGGGGCGCATCGGCTATAACCTGTCGCGCATGCTGGAAGACGGCCATGTTTACGTGATCGACCTCGAGCCAGGGGCGGTGCACGCCATCTACCTGGTCGAGGAAGCCCGCAAACTCACCACACGCAACGGCAAGCCGTACCTGGCGCTGACGCTCAAGGACAACACCGGGCGCATCGGCGCCAAGCGCTGGGACGTGACGGACGATGAAGCCGAGCTTGCGAAGGTCGGCGGCTACCTCGAAATCCAGGGCGAGGTCGAGCTGTATCGCAACGCGCCGCAGATCATCATCGGCGCCCTGCGCGAGCCCGACCCTGACGACATCGACCGCAATGCCTTCGAGCACACGGTCAGTTTCGACCCGGACCAGCTGATTGAAGAAATCCGCGACCTGCTGGTCGGCATGCCGGACGCAGACCTGCGCCGTCTGGCCGAAAGCTACCTCGACGACGAAACCTTCATGGCCCGCTTCGGCATCAGCCCGGCCGCGCAGCGCATGCACCACCCGTATCGTTTCGGTTTGCTCGAGCACGTCCACAGCGTGATGAAGCTGGGCGAGCGCATGTGCGAGCACTATGAGTGGCTCGATCGCTCGATGGTGCTGCTGGGGCTGTTCCTGCACGACAGCGGCAAGACGGTAGAGCTGGTGGGTGAGGAAGTGCCGGAGTATTCGCTCGAGGGCGAGTTGCTGGGGCACATCACGATCGGGATTAACCTGCTGGACCGCAAGCTGCAGGCGCTGGAGGATTTCCCCAAGCGCAAGGGTGTGCTGCTGAAACACATCATCCTGAGCCATCACGGGCTGCAGGAGTGGGGCAGCCCGAAGCCACCTATGACACCTGAGGCGCTGGTGGTGCACACGATTGAGATGCTTGACGCGAAGATGAACGCGTTCCAGCGCGAGCAGGACGAAGCACCGGAGAAAACGGACGAGCTGGGCGGGCTGCGCTGGTCTAAGCTCCTCAAGAGGAAGATCATTACGTCGCATCCGACCCGAAAAAATGTCGAGGCCGCGGACGAATCCGCGGCCTCAGACTGACCCAGTTGTGCTTCTTGGAGGAGACTGTACCGCCCTAAGGCAGTACAGATAGCCGTGTTGATGGCCGGATTTCGGGCGGGCGGGCAACCCGGTCTCTCGACGGCTAACTAATTAAACGACTGGTTGGTTGTTTGTCATCCCCGAACCGCATGTTTCTGCGAGATTTTTGCGGAAAGGGGAACTTTGTTGGCCCCGCCCATGCCGGAACCCCCTTTAGTCCTTTGCGTAATTGCGCAACCCTCTTACGCTTACGGGGTGTAATCCGGTGCCTTCCTCTTTCATTGGAGCTCCTATGCGCCACTTCAAATGGCTCCCGCTAGTCCTGCTGGGACTTCTGCTCTCCACCAGCTTCGTGCACGCCGACCAGATCCGCCTTGCGGACGGACGCTTCCTCCAGGGCGACGTCGTCGAGGTCAAGGAAGACGGTTTCGTCTTCAAGCTCACCGAATCCGGCGGCCAGGTCTACCTGCGCTGGAACCAGGTCGACGAAGGTCTCAAGAAACGCCTCACCAAGGCCGAGGATCCTGATGAAGGGCTGGACCTGCAGGTGATGGTCGACGGCGCGCGCCTCGAGTTGATCGACGGCTCGGTGCTGGAAGGCGACATCACGCAGACCGCCAAGGGTTTCCTGGTCAAGAATTACGAGTACAGCAAGGGCAAGGAGATTCCCGAGGACGAAGTTATCGAGGGCGGCTACGTCACCGACATCATGATCGACGCCGACGTGATGATGTCCGAGCAGGATGTGCTCAAGCTCGCCGAAGAACAGCGCGACCCGATCGAGACCGCCAAGCAGTACTACGAGCTCGCCCGCATCGCCGACCGCCTTGCCCTGTACCAGGAGGCCAAGGACTACATCACGCTCGCGCTCGCCAGCGACCCGGACAACAAACTGCAGGCCCGCCTCACCGAGTACGACAGCCAGCTCGACGAACTCATCCGCCAGGCCGCGGTGCTGAAGCTGCTGGTCGAGGCCCGCAAGGCCGCGAAGAAGAAGATCTTTCAGGGCGCGCTGAACATCCTGGACGAAGCCAAGGAGAACTATCAGCCGACCGGCCAGGTGCTGAAGAAGGTGGACGACACCTACGCCGAGATCGACCTGGACTTCTCGAAATTCGTGATCAGTGAATGGTACAAGGCCATGAAAGGCGTCGCCCGCGACTGGCTGAAGCAGAAGGAGAACAAGGACGTCACCGTCACGGAGGGCGCGAACTACGCCCGCCGCCAGATGGACGTCGACATCCAGAATAAAATCATGGAAGAGGTTGGCGGCACCGACCCGAAAGACATCAAGGAGCGCTTCGTCAATCGTTTCAAACTCGCTGAAGAGCCCAAGAACAAGCTTCATCTCAGCATGAAGAAGGCCAGCTTCGGCGAAGACGGTTTCTACCAGGGGATCGTCGGCGGCCACCTGCCGATCGCCGGCCAGAAGCCCAACACCGACGACAACAACGGCAACAACAAGCAGCCCGGACGCCGTGGCCCCAACCCCGGCGGCAAGGACCGCGACGGCATCGACAACCCGGACGACGGCTTCAAGTTTCAGGACTCGAAGGAAGGCGACGGGATCAAGCTGCCGGAAGGCGTCAGCCCGGACGACATCAAGGACATCCTGCGCCGCGCGCTCGGCAAGGACGAAGAGGACAAGGGCGATTCCAAGAACGACGCGCCCAAGCTCGGCAAACAGGATCTGTCCGAGTTGAAGGTTCCGGACTACGTCCCCAGCCTGACCGAATGGTGGGAAAAGATCAGCACCACCTCGAAGGCCAAGTGGATGGTAGCCGTTTATGTCAAATACGGCGGCACCATGACCCCGTTCGAGTACGACAAGTGGGACATCAAGTACAAATAAGCGACATGCGAAATACTCAAGACGGCCCGGCACTTGCCGGGCCGTTTGCTATGCCGAGGCCACCTTTGGGCGCTTGCGCAGGAATTCGGCGCTGAGGTTCGCCAGCAGGATCATCGTCGCGCCGAAGGCCAGCCAGCCGTTCACCGTGTCGCGCCCGGCGATAATACTGATGACCGCGGCGAAGACCGGCTCGGCCGTGTAGACGATCGCCGCGCGCGAGGGCGCAAGTTCTTTCTGCCAGCGGTTCAGCACGCTGACGGCGATCACGGTCGCGAACACGGCGCAGGCCAACTCGGTGCCGATGAACGTCCAGTCGCTGAAGGCCTGCGCCATCAATGCAGGTTCGAACATGGCAACACCGCCCGGTGCAATCAGCGTGGCCAGCAGCGTCCATGCAATGCTGCACAGGAACATCACCAGCGTGATTGCCATCGGGTCGGCGCGTTTCGTGGCGTGGTCCGTCAGCAGGATATGCACGCCGAACACTACGGCGCAGCCGATCGTGCTCCAGGCGCCGATGCTGAGCCCGCCGTGCGGCGGCCCCTTCATGTACGCCGCGCCGATCACCGCCAGCATGACGCCCAGCATCACGCCCTTCGGGGGCAGACGCCGCAGGAACAGCGCCGCCAGGATCGGCGTGGCGACGACGTACAGTGAGGTAAGGAAGGCCGACTGGCTCGGCGGCACGTCGGCCTGCGCCAGCCCGAAAATCTGCAGCAGGAAGCCCAGCGCGAACGGGATGCTGAGCCAGAAACCCCACTTCCATGAAGCCCGGTCGAGCCGCCTGACGCTGCGCGGGATGATCAACGGCGTCAGTGCCGCGGCAATCACGAAGCGCCACAACAGGAAGAACGCGCCCACGCCCGCGTGCCGGTCGTTGCCGTAGACTTCCTGCAGCGCGTCCGTGCCTTGTTCCATCCACAGGAACGTCGCGCCCCAGAACAGGCAGACCGACATCAGCGAGGCGGTGGCAATCCGGCGCGTGCGCTTGGCTTGCTGGATGGGTGTGCGGGTCATGATCACCTAAACGTCAGCCCGGGACGCGAGTCCCGGGCCTTGGGTTCAGATCACGATTGTGGCTAGCTTTGCTCGAATCGCCAATCGATTCTGTGCGGTTGCGCACGCCCGGTTTATCAGCCGGGGCTGACGTCAAATGCTTGCGATCTCTTCTTCGAGCGCTTCCACCAGCGGCTTGAGGGTTTCCGCGTCCATGCCGAAGCGGCCGCCGGCGGCCTTGAACAGTTCGGGCAAGGGCTTGCTGCCGCCGAGGCTGAGCGCGTGGCGGTACTGTTTCAGCGCGTTCGGACGATCCTGCTTGGCGTTCAACCACACCTGCAACGCGCCGATCTGCGCGATGGCGTATTCGATGTAGTAGAACGGAACCCAGAACAGGTGGCCCTGCTGCTGCCAGCGGTGGCGCTCGATTTCTTCCAGTCCGCTGTAGTCCACGTCGCCGTTGAAGCGGCGGAAGGTTTTCACCCAGGCGTCCAGGCGCTCGTCGATGCCGTGGCCTTCGTGCGTGTAAACCCACTGCTGGAACTGGTCGATGGTCGCGTACCACGGCAGGTAGACGATGATGTCTTCCAGGAACTCGCGGCGCGCACGCACAAGGTCATCGCCCGCATAGAACTCGTCGATGTGCGGTGAACCGAGCAGTTCCATCGCCATGCTGGCCACTTCGCTGAACTCCATCGGCGCGTGGCGGTAATCCGACAGCTTCTGCGGCGCGGCGGCGAACGCGTGGAAGGCGTGCCCGCCCTCGTGCAGCAGCGTGCGCACGTCGCCGTCTACGCCGACCGCGTTCATGAAGATGAACGGCAGGCGGACTTCATCCAGCGTGCTCTGGTAGCCGCCGGGGGCCTTGCCCTTGCGGTTGTCCAGGTCGAGCAGCCCCAGCGACTGCATCTGGTCGAACTGCCCGCCCAACTCGTCGTCAACGCTGTGGAAAATCGTGCTGCAGCCCTGCTTCAGCTTTTCCACTTCCTCAAACGGCTTCAGCGGCGCGCGCCCCTGCGGGTCCACACTCAGGTCCCACGGGCGCAGCTTGTCGAGCTTCATCTCGGCGCGGCGGCGGTCGTGCAGGCGTTTCACGGCCGGCAGCACGACGCTCTCCACGGCCTCGGCGTACTTGTCGCAGTCGGCCGGGGTGTAGTCGAAGCGCTCGAACGCCTTGAACTGGTAGTCGCGGAAGTTGTCGAAGCCGGCGTTCGATGCGATCTGCTCGCGAAGGCGAATCTGCTTTTCGTACAGCTCGTTGAGCCTGTCCTTTTCAAGCAGCCGGCGCTCGGCCGTGGCACGCCAGGCGCGCTCGCGCAGCTCGCGGTCCGGCTCGAGCTGGAACTTGCCCATGCGTTGCGGCGTAAGCTCATTGCCGTCGAACTCGATTGTGATGCCGCCCTGGATTTCGTCGTACTCGTTGGTCAGCTTCGCGAGCTCGGTCTGCAGCGGGATGTTCGCTTCGCGATACAGTTCGAGTTGCGTCAGCACGCTGCGCTCGAAGATGCCGTAGTAGTCGCGGTCGAGTTGGGCGCGCGCGGGCGAGGCTTTGAACTTCTCGTTCAGGGCCTGGTAGACCGGCTTCAGCTTCGGCTCGAAGTTCTCGACGAAATCGAGGAAGGCTTTCTTGTATTCCGGGTTGGTGGTGTCGACCGTGGACCGGATGTGAATGCGCGAGCCCACCTCGCCGATCACGCTGCCCAGCTCGGACATGTTCCGCAGCCAGGTTTCCAGCGATTCGGCGTCGTCGATGTCGGCCGCCAGCAGGTGGTCGAACAGCGGCTTTACGTCGTCGAAGCCGCGGACCTCCAGGTCGGCGGGAACGAATTCACGCGGGTAGTTCCGCGGCAGCTTTTCCAGTGTTTCAACAGACATGCATCCTCACTTTCGGCGCGACACTCTACCGACGCAGAACGCCCGGGCCACCCCGCATTCATCCC
>JAGQRI010000219.1 GCA_020425515.1 Planctomycetota bacterium
TCGGGCGACATCTGCATCAGCTTCATGCCGACGACCTTCATGCCGGTGCGTTCGAAGCGGCTCACGATGTCGCCGACCAGTCCGCGCTGGACGCCGTCTGGCTTGATCAGGATCAGGGTGCGTTCAATGGCCATTTCTTTCTCCGTGTCGAATTCGCGCGGGAGCCTACCTTCAAGCCCGCACAGGGCAATGCCCGGAGTTTTCAGAATCAGTCCAAAAACTTCCCTTGTGGGTGCGAAGTTCAGGATTATGATTCGCCTCCCCGACGTTAGGGCCGCGACATCGGCTTTTTGGCTGGTCCGGGCGCAATAACAGACTCAGGACTACATAAGGAAACGAATATGGCAATTCAGGTTGGATCCCCGGCACCGGACTTCGCCGGCGAGGCGTGTGTCGGCGACGATTTCAAAAACATCAAGCTTGAAGACTTCAATGGCAAGTGGGTCGTGCTGTTCTTTTACCCGCTCGACTTCACCTTCGTTTGCCCGACCGAAATCGTGGCTTTCAACGACGCACTGGGCGAATTCGAAAACCTCAACACCCAGGTCATCGGCTGCAGCGTAGACAGCAAGTTCAGCCACCTGGCCTGGAACAAGACCTCGCTCGACAAAGGCGGCCTGGGCGGCGTCAAGTACCCGCTGCTCGCGGACCTCACCAAGAACATCAGCCGCGACTACGGCGTGCTGCTCGAGAAGGCCGGCGTGGCCCTCCGCGGCTTGTTCCTGATCGACCCGGACGGTGTGTTGCAGTATCAGACCGTCAACAACCTCAGCGTTGGGCGTTCGGTCAAGGAGACCCTCCGCATCATCAAGGCCTTCCAGTGGAGCATGCAGCACGGCGACGTCTGCCCGGCCAACTGGGACGAAGGCCAGGAAGCCATGAAGCCGACCAGTGAAAGCACCGGCGCTTACCTGGCGAAGACCCACAAGTAAGTGTCAGTAAACCAGCTTTGACGGCTCCCGCCCCGTGCGGGAGCCGTTGTTTTATGCAAGTTTCAAACGGGTGGACTTGCACTCGGCGGCACCGCGTTAGAATCCTTGCGGACAAACTCACAGGAGACTTCCATGACGGTTCCGAAGATTGCGATCAATGGGTTCGGGCGCATCGGGCGCGCGGTCATTCGTATTGCCAAGCTGCGCGGGCATTTCGATGTGGTGGCGATCAACGACCTCGCGCCGGCCGACGCACTGGCCTACAACTTCAAGTACGACAGCGTGCACGGCAAGTTTCCCGGCGAAGTCGAGTTGAAGGGCGACACGCTCAGCATCGACGGCGACCCGTTCAAGGTGCTCAGCGAAAGGGACCCCGGCAAGCTGCCCTGGAAGGAGCTCGGGGTGGACTACGTCATCGAGAGCACGGGCAAGTTCCGCAAGATCGACGAGCTGAACCACCACCTGGAAGCCGGCGCCAGGCGCGTACTGATCACCGTGCCGACCAAGGACTACCTGGAAAGCACCGTGGTGCTGGGTGTGAACGACGAAGTGGTCACCCCGGAATCGAAACTGATCAGCAACGC
>JAGQRI010000220.1 GCA_020425515.1 Planctomycetota bacterium
CAGCACCGGCGCGGGCAACGACCAGGTGCGTTTCGACGTCGCCTTCGGCGTGCTGTGCCCCGGTTTGAAACAGCTCGCGCCGGTCCGCGAGCACGCCTTGACACGTAAACAGGAGACCGAGTACCTGGCCAAGGCCGGGCTGACGATCCCCGAGAAGACCACCGAGTACTCGATCAACGCCGGCATGTGGGGCGTCACCATCGGCGGCAAGGAGACCCACGACAGCGCCACCGAGGTGCCGGAAGAAGTCTTCGAAATGGCCGTGCCCAGCAACCCGGACGCTGCGCCGCGCAAGCTCTCGATCAAGTTCAACCGCGGGCTGCCCAGTTCGCTCGACAACGAAATGCTCACGCCGGTCAAGCTGGTCGAGCGGCTGAATGAAGTCGCCGCGGAATACGCGCTCGGGCGCGGCATCCACGTCGGCGACACGATCGTCGGCATCAAGGGGCGCATCGCGTTCCAGGCCGGTGCCGCGCTGATGCTGATCGCCGCCCACCGCGAGCTTGAAAAGCTGACCCTGACCAGGTGGCAGCGTTTCTGGAAGGACCACGTCGCCGACTTCTACGGCAACATGATCCACGAAGGCCAGCCGTTCGACCCCGCCCTGCGCGACATCGAGGCGATGCTCGACCGCAGCCAGCAGAGCGTCAACGGCGAGGTCACGCTCAATCTGCGCCACGGCGGCTTTTACGTCACCGGCTCAAGCAGCCCCAACTCGATGATGAACGCGACCGCCGGCAAGTACGGCGAGGAATTCTCGTTGTGGGACGGCCGCGACGCCGAGGGCTTCAGCAAGATCCTCAGCATTCCCAGTAAGCTCCACGTTGCTGCAAAGAAGGAATCGAGGGGTTGAACTGCTTAACGCCAGGACGCCAAGGAGCGCCACGAATTCGCCGTGAGTTGCCCGACATCTGGCGCTATGACTTGTGGAGATTATTCATGCAGGAACCTGAAGACCGCATTGCATCTATCGTCTACGAAACCGGTGAGATGATTCATCGGCGCCTTGGACCCGGTTTGTATGAATCGGTCTACCGCGACATTCTCGCCTATGAGTTGAAGAAGCGGGGGCTTGACGTACGCATCGAAGTTCCCGTGCCGCTGGTTTGGGACGAACTCCGGTTCGACCGCACGTATGCAGCCGACATCGTTGTCGAAGACCTGGTCGTCGTGGAAGTAAAAGCAGTCGCGGAACAGCACCCCATTCACAAGGCGCAGGCACTGACGCACACAAAGCTGCTGAAAAAACGCCTCGGACTCGTCACCAACTTCGGGCTGTTGCTCTTCAAACAAGGGTTTCAAAGGGCCGCCAACGGAATGCCGCAATGAAAGTCTCGACCACTCAGCCGTCAGTCGAATCAGCTTGCGTTCGTGGCGCTCCTTTGCGTCCTGGCGTTAAGCAGTTCGAAGTACGGCTGTCGCACATTTCGCAGACAAGCCGGCGACGACCGACGTGCGCGGCCCGGGTGTGAACTCTTCGAGTGCGCGCCGGCCAACGCCGCACGCGCACTCGAAATCAAACCCGGAGAATCGCCATGACACAGGCACTGTTGATTGACAATGAAGTTCGAAGTTCGAGTCTCGGAGTACTGCCGATGGAAATCCGCGTCCACAAGATCGCCAGCGTGGTCCACCGCCTCAACCTGCACAAGGACGAGCGCATCGTGACCGAAAACCTCGAAGCCCGCACCGGCAACGTAGTCGTCGTGCGCGCGCTGGGTGAAAAGTCCACCTACGGCGAAGTCGAACTCGAAGAAGGGCGCATGGCCAAGATCTTCGAAGGCGACATCATCATCGGCGCGCTCGGTGCGCGCAACGCGCTGAAAGGCTACGTCGGCAAGGTTCCCGAAGTGATCAAGAGCGGCGACACGCTGAACATGCTCAACCTCGGCGGCGTGATCGGCGTCTGCACCAGCGCGAACAAGGACCTCGGCCCGCCCCTCAAGGTCGAAGTCGTCGGCATGGTCGCACGCAAGGGCAAGATCCTGAACCTGTCCGACAGCAGCATCCCGCAGCAGGACCGCATTGAGGCCGGCATGGAAATCCCCATCGTCGCCGTCAGCGGCACCTGCATGAGCGCCGGCAAAACCAAGGCCGTCGCCGAGTTGTGCCAGTTGCTCAGCCAGCGCGGGCTGCGCGTCAATGCGGGCAAGCTGTCCGGCGTTGCGGCGCGGCGCGACCTGTTCAGCTTCGAGGATCACGGCGCGCGCCGCACGGTCAGTTTCGTCGACACGGGACTGCCCAGCACGGCCAACCTCGACAGCATCGCCGAGGTCAGCAAGACCATCGTCAACGACCTCGCCAAGGACAAGCCGGACGTCATCCTGCTCGAGCTCGGCGACGGCATCATCGGCGGCTACTCGGTGCTGACCTACTTCGACGACGACGAGTTGTACAAGCACACCACCGTGCACATCTGCTGCGCCAACGACCCGGTCGGCGCGTTCGGCGCGAAGAAGATTTTCGACGAGCGCAACCAGCGCATCGACGTCTACTGCGGGCCCGCCACCGACAACGAAGTCGGGCGCCACTACATCAGCAAGATGCTCGGCGTGAAGGCAATCAACGCACGCACCGACCCCGAGGAACTGGCCGACGAAGTCTGCCGCCTGCTCGGCCATGACGACCTGGTCGGGTTAAGGGATGAAGGCCCGCTCGAAATGAGTTAGGTATCTGGCGGGCGGGAGATCTGCTCCCGCCCGCCGGTTCCCGAACGGAGACGCCATGACCGACGACAAGCCCAAACGCCCGATCCGCTGGTGGCGGCTGTGGCCTATCGTCGGGTTCGCCGGGCTGGCCGCATGGGAGTTCACGGCCGCGTACACCGAGGGGCGTCCCGTCGAGTGGGTCTGGATCGGCATCGCCGGCGCGGCCATCCTGTTCGTGATCTATCTGCGCGTGTTCATGCGCGTATAGCCCGGCCGGCAACGGCCGGGGATCAGAGGCGTGGATAGGCCGCCAGCAAGCGACACCGCATCAACGCGGAAGGCAAGCGGTGGAACCCCGCGACTCCACCCTCACCATCCCCGGGCTTGGCAGCCCGGGTTATTTTGCCGCGCTTCCTTCGCCAATCGCCGGTTACTTGGTAAACAGGTGGCATGAAATCCATCGTCATCAAGGGTGCGAAGGTCTACCACAACGGGCGCTTCCAGGATTTGGAAGTCCGCACCGACGGCCCGTTCATCAGCCAGGTGGCAAGCCGCGTCAGCACTGACGGCGCGCGCGTGATCGACGCTTCCGGGCTGCACCTGTTCCCCGGCATCATCGACGTGCAGGTACACTTCCGCGAGCCCGGCAACACCTACAAGGAAGACCTCGAATCCGCCACGCGCGCCTGCGCCAAGGGCGGCGTCACCAGCTTCTGCGAGATGCCCAACACCAGCCCGCCCGCGACCAACCAGAAGGCAATGGACTACAAGCTGTCGCTGGGCGCGAAGAAATCGCGGGTGAACTACAGCTTCTTCGTCGGCGCCACCAACGACAACCTCGACGACTTAATAGGCATCAAGCGGGTCTGCGGCATCAAGGTGTTCCTCGGCGCCAGCACCGGCGACCTGCTGGTGGATGACATGAAGGCGCTCGAGCGCATCTTCGCCGAGACGAACAAGAACCGCGTGATCGCCTTCCACTGTGAGGACGAGGCCTTCCTGCGCGAGCGCAAGCACCTGTTCGAGCACCGCAGCGACATGCGCGCCTACACCGAGTGGCGCAACGTCGAGGCCGCGTACATCTCAAGCCACCGCGTGGTCGGGCTGGCGCGCAAGTACCAGCACCGCGCACACATCCTGCACGTCAGCAGCGCCCGCGAGACCGAGCTCTTTCATCCTCGTGATACGCTCGTCACTGCGGAGACCTCGCCGCACCACCTGCTGCTGAACGTGGACGACTACGACCGGCTAGGCACGCTCGGCAAGATGAACCCGCCACTGAAGTACCGCGAGGACAACGCGGGGCTCTGGAAGGCGCTGCAGAACGGACGCATCGGCGTGATCGCCACCGACCACGCGCCGCACACGCTGGAAGAAAAACGCCGCGGCACTTGGAAGGCGCCCGCCGGCATCCCGGCCGTCGAGAACTCGCTGGCGCTGATCCTTGACGCGTCAAGCCGCGGCATGTGCACGCTGGAACAGGTCGTGCAATGGATGTGCGAGAACCCGGCCAGGACCTACGCCATGAAGCGCAAGGGTTTCATCCAGCCCGGCTACGACGCGGATTTGACGCTGGTTGACCCGAACGCCGAGCACGTCGTACGCAACAGCGAGCAGCTTACGAAGTGCGGCTGGAGCCCCTGGGACGGGCAGAAACTCAGAGGCAGAGCGCTCACCACCATCGTCCGCGGGCAGGTCGTCTACGAGGACGGCCAGGTCAACGACGACGTCCGCGGCAGTGAGATCGAATTCGCGGTCTAACCGTGTTGCGGGCGTCCCGCCTGCACGACGCCCGGCGCCTCCGGCCCGGGCGAACGCCGCTGCGAGACGCACCGGCGAATTGCAGGCAGGATGCCCACATCACGCGTCCAAACCCCACGTCCATTTGTTGGTTCCTTAACCCCGCCCTTAAACCGGTTGGTCACACTGTTCGCAGCTTGGAACAGGAGACAGCCATGGGTGGCAACTTCCGGATTCTGAAAGCGCTTGGCGACTGCCGGCTTGGCGAGTACCTCGCCGTCGAACTCGACGGGCGCGTCTTCGAAGGGCAGATCACGTTCCTGTCGCGCACGCCGGCCGGCGGCTGGATGGTGACGCTCGACGTGCAGGGACGCACCTTCGAGGTCTACTGCGCGCGCGGCGTCTGCACGCTGGTCAGCCAGCTCGCCGAAGAAGCGTCGTGGACCTTCGAGGAACTCGAAACTGCGCGCCAGGTGGCGGACACGCGCACGGGGCGGCGCTTCACCGCGACGCGCGTCTAGCGCCCGACCGACTGCAACGCTCGCGGTGTGCGCCGCGGGCGGCAGCCACCGCTCCCCACACAGGAACGGCTGCAACAACAGGGACCGCAAGGTCCCTGTTGCCGTCTAGGCATCCGCCGTCTGTCCGCAGAACACTTCTTCGAGGCAGCCCAGCGCGAACTCGAGGTCTTCCTTGCTTGCCACAATCGGCGGCGTGAAGCGCAGCACCCAGTGGTGCGTGTCCTTGATGATCGCGCCCTTTTCGAGCAGCAGTTCCGTGAAGTGGTGTCCGTCGGGGCCGTCCTGCGTCAGCTCGATGCCGAACATCATGCCCTTGCCGCGGACTTCCTTGATGCGTGGCGCGCGCTCGGCAATCGCGGCGAGACGCTCGGCCACCCATTCGCCCTTTTCCCGGGCCTGCTCGACCAGCTTTTCTTCTTCAATCGCGTGCAGCGCGGCGTACGCTATGCACGAAGAAATCGGGCAGCCGCCGAAGGTGCTGCCGTGGCTGCCGGGGCCGTACAGGCTCATCAGTTCTTCGTTCGCGAGAATGCCGCTGACCGGCGCGAAACCCCCGCTGACGCTCTTGCCCACGCACATGATGTCGGGGCGCGCGTCCGGGCCCTCGTGCATCCAGCAGAACAGCTCACCCGTCCGCGCCCAGCCGGTCTGCACCTCGTCGAA
>JAGQRI010000221.1:0-1346 GCA_020425515.1 Planctomycetota bacterium
GACCGCATGGCCCACTACGGCGTAAGCGTGGCACAGGTCAACAACGTCATCGAGATCGCCCTGGGCGGCAAGCGTCTCACGACAACGGTTGAGGGGCGCGAACGCTACCCCGTACGCGTGCGCTATGAACGCGAGTTGCGCGACAACCTGGAGGAGCTCGGCGACGTTTTGATCACCACGCCAAGCGGCGCACAGATTCCCATCACCGAAGTCGCCGACATCCGCAGCGTAGTCGGCCCGGCTGCGATCCGTGGTGTGAACGGGCAGCTTGTCGGCTACGTGATGTTCAACCCTGTCGATATCGACGAAACCACTTTGATTGAAAGGGTTCAGGAGCGCGTCCAGCAGGCCATCGACAACAAGGAAGTAGACTGGCCCAAGGGCTACAGCTACCGCTGGGTCGGCCAGTACAAAGAAGCGCAGCGCGCCAACCAGCGGCTGTCGTTCATCATCCCGATCGCTCTGGGCGTGATCTTCCTGCTGGTGTTCCTGCACTTCCGCAGCGCCAGCACGACCCTGTTCGTCTTCTCCGGCGTGCCGCTTGGTGCAGCGGGCGGCGCGCTGATGGTACGCTACTGGCCTTGGATGCAACATTTGATTACGGGCGATCCGCAAGGCCCGCCGATCTATGTAACGGTTGCGGTGATTGTCGGCTTCATTGCCTTGCTCGGCGTGCTGGTCGAAGACGGCGTCGTGATCGGCACGTACATCCAGCAACTCTACGACAAGCGCAAACCGCAAAGCCGGGCCGAGATCCGCCGCGTCGTCGTGGAAGCCGGCTCCAGACGCATCCGCCCATCATTGATGACCACCATGACCACGATCATCGCGCTGGTGCCGGTGCTGCTCACCACAGGGCGCGGCAGCGACGTGATGCAGCCGATGGCCCTGCCGGTGTTCGGCGGCATGTGCATCGAACTGCTGACGCTGTTCGTTGTTCCGACAGCGATGTGCGCCTGGCTTGAGGCGCGCGGACGCAGAGATAGAGGGGAATAGTCTGGCCTGCCGGATTGAAGTGAAACGGCCCGGGACAAGTGTCCCGGGCCGCTTTGTTATTGGCATTCTCGCCGCTAGTTCTTGGCGCTCTCGGCGAGTTTCGCTTCGAGTTCCTCGTCGCTTACCTTGGTCAGGTCGGCGGCGTTGGTCTTCATGTCCTGGTGCTCGACGGCGCGGGACAGAACCTCGGCACGTGTGGCGCCGCTTTGCTTGCCTTTGAACGGCTTGCTGAGCAGCGTGTAGATATCCTTCATCGGCATGTACTTCAGGAAGCGCTTCAGCAGCACGAACGTCTGCCACGGGTGCAGGAACAGCTTGCGGAAGAACAGGCTGCGCAAGCCCTTCGCGCG
>JAGQRI010000221.1:1417-13196 GCA_020425515.1 Planctomycetota bacterium
ACCAAACCGCGCGCCATGTATTCGTGCCACAGCGGCGTGCCGCGGTAGACGCACAGACGGTTGAAGCCGAAGGTGTCCAGGGGCAGCTTGGCCGCGAACTTGAAGGTCTTCTTCATGTCCTCTTCGGTTTCGTCCGGGCTGCCCACCACGAAGAAACCGTGCACGATCTCGATGCCGGCCTTCTTGGCGTTCTTCACCGCCGTCTCGATCTGCTCGAGGGTCTGCTGCTTCTTGAGGCGGTCGAGCATCTTCTGGCTGCCGCTCTCGATGCCGAACATGACGATGCGGCAGTTGGCCTTCGCCATCAGCGGGAACAGCTTCTGCACCACGCTGTCGACGCGCCCTTCGACGCCCCACTTGATGGTAATGCCCTCGCGCAGGATGCCCTCGCAGATCGCCTCGATGCGCTTGGGCTGCAACAGGAAGTGGTCGTCCACGAAGTAGACGGACTTGAAGCCCTGCTTCTGCAGAACCTTGAATTCCTCGACGACGCTTTCGGCGCTGCGGTAGCGCCATTTGCCCTCGTTGAAAATCGGGATGTCGCAGAAGATGCACGGCCACGGGCAGCCACGGCTGGTCTGCATGGTGGTGAAGCGGTCGCGCGACAGAATCACCGGCACGTCCAAAGGCATGCTCTCGACGAAATCGAGGGCCAGGCTTTCGCGGTCCGGGATCGGCCACTGGTCCAACTCGCGTTCGAGCTTGCGGTCGGTGTTGTGGACGATCTTGCCGTCTTTCTGCCAGGTCAGCCCCAACACGCCCGACGGGTCATCCAGGTTGTCGAGCAGGTCGAGAATCAACTGCTCGCCGTCGCCGCGGCATACGTAATCGACATAGGGGCACTGCTCTTTCACCTGCAATGCGTTCAGCGTGGCAAACACGCCGCCGAACGCGAGCTTCGCATCAGGTACTTCCGCGCGGATGGCACGCGCGAGAATCTTGGCGTAGGGGTAGCTGGTGGTGCTCAGGAAGCTGAGCCCGACCAGATCCGGCTTTTCCTCCTTGATCGCCTCAATGATTTTTTCATTGGGCGTCTCGGGATTGGCCTGGTCGAACATGATGCATTCGTGCCCCTCGCGCTTGAGAACCGACGAGAGAGACATGATGCCGATGGGGGGAAACCCCATGATCTGGACATTGCCGGTGGGGCCGCGCGTACCGTCCTGGATGGCATAGAACTGCGGGTCGCGCACGTAAACGAGAATGACTTTCAAGGCGATCCTTAACGAAATCGGGTTGGAGGTAACTGCCCCTCGGATTGCCCGGAAACCGCGAAGGCGCAGCAATCATGGCAGTTTTCAGCCCCGGATACCATGCAATACCGGGCTTCCGCCGCAAATGATTGCCGCCGTTATGTTGAAAATTGTGTGGCACGCAAGCCCCCGCCGCTAGTGTTCGCGGTCGTTCAACAGAAGCGTCCGTGGATAAGTCGGGTGGGGTAGCGTCAGAAATTTCGCGGCAGTCCCACCGACACATCTGCGTTACAGTGAGCAGAGTTATGCTTTGGCCAGACTGTGGAGATAGCCATGCGTTCATCCTTCATGATTTTCCTGCTCGGGTTGGTGCTCGGTTCGACTCTGGGTATCGGCGGCATCTGGTCGCAGGTCGTGCAGCCGGCCTATCAACAGATCAACGACCTGGAGCAGGAACACGGGGTGATGCAGGGCGCACTTGATGAAGCCGGCAAGACCCTTCGCGAAGTCGCCCAGGAATTGCGGAGCGAGGCAACCGGCAGCGAAGCCCCGGCGCCGCTCCCGACCGGCAGTATCCTCCCGCGCACCAGCGGCATCTCACCGAGCGGCATCGCGCCGTCCACCACGACCAAAACCACCGCCACGGAGACCACGGCCCTGACATCAAACCCGAACGCACTGGCAGAGCGGCTGGACAAGGTCGCCGCGAAACTCGACGCGGCCAAGACAGTCGAGAAGTAGACGGGTCAGGTGTCGTTCAGCCTCTGCGCCACGTCCGGCGCGGACTTGCGAAGGCGATCGGCCACGGCCCGACGAAGTTCACGCGGGATATCGACCGGGATGTGTCCGTTCAGCAGGGCGCCATCCCTTGCAGCCTTGACCAGCCTGCGGGCGGTGTCGATCGCCTTGCCGAGTTCGCTGTCCGATCCGGGCGTCGCGAAATCTTGCTCGCCGGCTGCAACCAGGTCCTCCGCCGCTTCGATGTCACCCTGATGCGCGAGCATGCGCACTTTCAATGGCAACAGGAACTGGATTCGGTAGGCCTTGGCGGACTCGTCCTTCAGCAAGGCTTCGGCCTCGAGCAGGTCGGTCTCGGCCGATCCGATTTCGCCCAGCAGCAGGAACAGTTCACCGCGCAACGCCAGGAAAGCACCCGCGGGCAGGCGTGCCTCCTGTTCGATGAGCAACTGGATTCCTTCACTCAGCGCCGTGTAGGCTTCATCGATTCGTCCCAGTTTCTGGCGCGCCAGCCCGAGGTTGCCGAGTGTGGCGCCAAGCATGCGCGGTTGATTGATGCTGCGCAGGATGTCGAGAGCCATTTCGTACATCCCCACGGCCTGGACTGTCCGTCCCGTGTCATCGAGCAGGTTGGCGAGGTTGCCCAGGTAGCGCGATTCAAGCGGACGATTGCCCTGTTCGCGAAGAACATTGAGCGTGCGGCGGTAGTTCAGCTCCGCCTCCTGCAAGCGCCCCAGTGTCTTCAGCAAGATCGCGTAGTTCCCGCAGACGATGGCCTCGTCCGTTCGGTTCCCGAGCTGCCGATGTGTATCCAGCGCTTCTCGGTAACATGCTTCTGCTTCGTCGTAGCGGGCGGCCTCGGTGTAGAGAATGCCAAGATTTCCGAGGTAGATCGCCTCACCGCGCAGGTCGCCGGCGTGCCGGTGCAGCTCCAGCGCGCGGCGGTACAGGGCTTCTGCGTCGTCGTTGCGACCCCGCTCGCTCAGGAATGCCGCCAGCCCGCCGGCGATCTTCGCCTCCGACAGCTCGTCCCCGAGCCCGCTGTGAAGCGCCATGGATTCATTGAACAGCGCCTCGGCCTCGTCGCCCTTGCCGATGTCGCGCAGCACCCGCGCAAGGGTCCCCGCGGCGTGGGCGCGCTCGTCGGGCGCACGGGCCGAGTCCAGGGCCATCCGCGCACGAGCCTCGGCCTCTTTCGGCTCGCCCATCAGGCGCTGGATGTTCGCCTGCGACACCAGGCAGCGCAGCAGCGCGGAATCGTCAGGCGAAAGCGGCTTCGCATCGTTCAGGCATTGCCGCGCCTCGGCGAGCCTGCCCTGGTGGCGCAGCGCCTCACTGGCGTTCATCAGCGCGCTGAATCGATCGGCCGGGGTAACCAGGTCATGCCCGGCGACCTGAAGCCACAGCGAAGCCGCCTCGCGCACGTCGTAGTTCGCGTCAGCCGCCTGTGCCGCGGCGCGCAAACCCCGCAATTCTGTCTCCGCGATCACGTCCGGGGCTGCCGCGGCCGGTGGCAATGTGCCGCCGCGAAAGGCCTCCGCGGCGTGGCGGGCGATGGCGCGAGCAATCGTCCCGCGCTCCACGCGGGGGAACAGCTCCTCCATGACTTGCAAGGCAAGCCCGTGCAGTTCGGCGCGTTCGACCGGTTGCTGCATGTCGTATGCGGCCTGCCGCAACACGCTGTGCGTGAACCAGTATTCGTGTTCGGCGGAAACGGGCATGTGCGGACGATACCTCAGACTGCGAATTTCGCTGCTGGCGGCTTTCAGCAACCGCTTTACACTGTCCGGGAGATTACCACGACTGGAGGTCCTGATGAATGCCGCCCGCAAGAGCCTTGCGTTGCTCGTCCTGCTTGCCTTTGCCCTGCACGCGCCGGGGCGCGCCGAACCCCAGGACACGGCAACATCCACCAAGCTGAAGGAAGCCATCGCGAAAGAACTCGTTTCCGTCGCGGATACGGCATCGGACAACGGGCTGAATGTAAAAGCCGAGAGCCTGCTGAAACAGGCGCTGGAACTCCAGCCCGACGACCGCAAGGCCACCAAGGCGCTCGAGAAGCTCGAGAACCACGAGGACACGACAGACGCCGAAGCGATCGCGAAGTACGAGAAGAAGGCCGACCGCCACCTGAAGAAGGCGGCGAGTTTCTACTGCGACCTGTTCAGCGAACTATTCGACGACAAAGACACCACGAGCGTCAATTCGTACCTCGCCCGTGCCTTCGAGTTGCACGCCGAATCCGCCAACGAGTGGGTAGAGGGCGAGTACAGGTCACGCTACGGCAAGAAACAATACAACGAGGTCTACCGGCTGCTGAACCTCGCGCAGACTTACCCGACCGGTGACGAGCGCCAGGACCAGGCCCGCGAAGCAGCGATGGTGGATTGCGTCGCGCAGCTCAGCGTGCGCAACCCGCTGCTGATGCACTGCCGCACCCATGACATGTGCTACTACCTTTCACTGCCTAACGGCTGGACCAAGGACAAGGAGTGGCCGATCTACGTCGCGCAGGAGGGCGCGGGCAGCAACTTCCAGGGCATGAACCGCGCGGCCGCCAAGGACAACAGCGAGTTCATAGTCGTCTCGTGCTGCACGTTCAGCAACACCAACTCGCTGGACGGCCAGGCGAAGAAGTACCCGTACACCCAGGAATTCCTCGACAAGTGGTCGGGCAACCGGCTCGCCTTCGACGAGCCCGGTTTGCTGGCGGTCATGAAGGAAGTCCGCGAGCTCTACAACGGGACCGAGAAGATCTGCATCACCGGCTACAGCGGCGGCGGCATCCTGACCTGGCACATGGTCTTCAAGCACCCGGACAAACTCATCGCGGCCGTGCCGGCCTGCGCGAATTTCGCCGGCGCCCAGGAGGTCAGCGACGACGCGGAAGCGAAGAAGAAGGTCATCGTGCACGCCTACCAGGGCGACAAGGACCAGCACAAGGAAACGATGCTCGATGCGCAGTGGGAAGCCGCCAAGAAGCTGGCTGACGCCAACGGCTACGAGCACGTGACGCGCGACATCATCCCGGGCGGACACATTGCCTGCCACAAGCAGGCACGCGAAGTGTTCCTGGAGGCCTGCGAGCTCAAGAAGGACTGAACGGGGTCAGGTCGGGTTTTCGAGCGGAATGACCTCAGCGACATGGGCCAGCAGGAACCAGAGCAAGGCCAACAAGCCCAGCAGGATCAACAGCCAGGCCCACACTGGCAAAATGCGTTTTACACCGCCAACGTTTCCGAGTTCGAGGTCGGCTGTTTCGTTCTCGCCTGTTGAATGCTGTTCGGGGTCCATGGCGTTCTCGCGGATTGCTCTAGTTTGAACGCTTGCTTCAAGCAGATGCGTCCCTCAAATTGAACAGGCCCCGGGTACACCCCGGGGCCTGTTTGCTGCCGACCTGTCTATGCCCGCTTGCGGCGAGCGCCCTTGCACACAGCAAGCGCGGCCATGACAAGCATCAGCAGGAGGATGCTGTGCCAGTCGGAGCCCCCAGCCACCCCGACGCAACCGCCGGATCCTGAACCAGACCCGCCGCTGTCGGCGACAGGGTCGACCACCTGGCCTGTCACGTTCAGCACAAACGGATTGGTAGCCGCGGAATCATCGTGCGTGAACTCGATTGCCGCGTTGTAGTTCCCGGTCGAAGTCGCGCTGAACAGCACCTGGAAGCTGGTGCTGCCGCCCGGCGAGACCACACCGTTGAACCCGCTCGTGTCCAGTGTGAAACCGGCACCCGAAAGCACGGGCGTACCGACTTGCAGGTCGCCGCTTCCGTGATTTTCAATCGTCACGACCTGTGGCGCCGGCGCCGTACTACCAACCGTGAAACTGGAAAAGCTGATCGCGCCGCCGGAGACGGTTGTTGCGCCGCTCACTTTGACGACAATCGCCGGCGCAACAGTGCCTTCGCCCTTGATCTCGAAGCTGAACGGGTTGGCCAAGCCCGGGTCGTTGTGCTGGATTTCGACCTGCGCCGTCTTCACACCGACCGTCGACGGGTCGAATGCGATCGTAAAGGCGGTTGCATTGCCCGGCGTCACGCTGCCCGCCATGCTACTGGTATCGAGGATGAACTCGCCTGCCGCGCCCCCGGCCAGGGTAACCGAGGTAATGTCCAGGTTTGCAGCACCCGAGTTGGCCAATTCGATGCTCAACGCAGTGCCGGCGCCCGCAGTGATGTCACGACTGCCGAAGTCACGCCCCGCGGTAGCCGCGCTGCCGTCGGCGATGGCATTACCGTTTTCGCTGACGGACATCGACGGCTGAGCACCCCCGCTCACGACCACGTGGAAGGTGAAAGTCGTCGTATTGATGCCGTCGGATGCAGACAGGGTGAAGTCGTGCGTAACGCCGCCCTGGTCGAACACACCAGTCGTGGGGGTCAGGTTGAACGGTGTCTGTCCCCCGGCAAGCTGCCATTGGCCGGGGTCGATGTTCGGGTTGCCGGTGACACTCAGGTTGATGTCCACGGTGTCCTGGTCCAGGTCGGTGACGGATACTGCCGGCGCCAGGCTGGAAAGCGTGGTGTTGTACGCCACCGGCACCGTGTCGCCGTCGGTCAGTGTGTTGCCGCCGAAGGTCACTTCAATGCTTGCGGGGCTGCCGCCGTTCAGGAACAGCCACTGGTGGTTGACGACGTCGAGGTCGCCGTCGTTGTCCACGTCGCCGACGCCGTAGAAGTAGTTGGAAGCCGCCGAGCCCAGTGATTGCGCCTGTGCGAACTGCCCAGCGCCATTGTTGAAGCCCACGCGACTCCCGCTTCCGGGCTCACCGAACAGCAGGTCCAGGTCGCCGTCGCCGTCGAAATCAGCCAGCTTGACGGTCCAGGTCAGTTCGATGGCGGTTGTGCTGGTTGCGTTGAAGTTGCCCGTGCCGTCGTTGAAGTAGAAGTAGGTGTAGCCGGCCTGCACGTTCGAGTTGTCGTTGGTACCGAGCACGATGTCGGTGTCGCCGTCGTTGTCGATATCGCCGACGTCGAGGCAGATGGCCTGCATGGGTACGGCGTACGCGGTCATGTTCTGCAGATCGAAACCACCGTGGCCGTCGTTCCAGAAAATCCGTGAGGAGTCCGCGAACGTCAGGCTGAATTCGGCCGTCACAATGTCAATGTCGCCGTCACCGTCCATGTCACCCAGGGCAACGTCCCACGCGTTGCTGGTGGTGGCAACGTTGGTGCCGGGGTAGATCTCGATGACGGTGCTTGTGAAGCCGCCCTGCCCGTCGCCGAGGTAGATCGCGTCGGCGCTGGCACTGATCCCGCCGGTGACTGCGACGATGTCGAGGTGCCCGTCGCCGTCGATATCCGCGACGTTCATGGACATCGTCTCCTCGCTGCCGGTGCCGATGTTGATGCTGGTCGTGAAACTGCCGCTGCCGTTGTTGAAGAACACGCGGTCCTGCTGCCCGTAGCCGCTGACAACAAGGTCCATGTCGCCGTCTTCGTCAAAGTCGCCGGCCGCAGCCGCGTAGCAGTTGTTGCTGGAGCCCCCGACATTGACGGCTGTAAACCCGCCCTGGCCGTTGCCGAGAAACACCTTGTCCTGGGCGCCGTACTGACCGTCGAAGATGTCCGTGAAACCGTCGCCGTTGAAGTCGGCCGTGACAATCACGCCCTCGCCGTTGCCCGCGAGTCCGTTGTACTGGTTGTTGATGCTGCCGAAACTCGCGGCGCGATTTACCGCAGCCGCCCGGAACTGCCACGAATACGGCGTTCCCATTGGGTTCGCCTGTGCATCCTGCACGTCGCCAGTGAGAATCGCCTGCAGTTCTTCGGACGGGAACAGGTCTACAGTCGGGTCGAGCGTGATGGTGTTTCCGCTTGCCTGGATACCGCCGCCCACCCAGCCGCGCGATTTGCTGAAGAGGCGAAACTCGCCGGCGCCCGGTTGGGCCATGTTCGTCGAGAAGTCGGCACTGACATTGGCGCCGAGCGCGGCCCCGTTCGCGTTGGGCGAGGGTGATACGCTGCTGACGACGGGTTGGGCGCAAAGCGGCGCCAGGGCGCACCCGCCAATCAGTAAGGCCATAAGCACTGTGTGAGTCCGGTTCATCTTTGTTCCTCCTGGATGGGAAAGTCGACGAACCAATTTGTAACCTTTATGGAAGTTTACTGCGTGCCATCTTGCCCAAGTTGTGTTCCACTTAGGGAACATTCGAACTCCATGACCAATTCAGGAACGGACCGGCCATGTCAGACTCACCCAACGAAGGCCTGAGGCAACGCCTCGCACAGGTCGCGGAGCGCTACTCGCAGTCCGAGATCGCCCGCCGGACAGGTACTCCACGCAACAACGTCTGCCGCTACCTGCGGGGCACCAAGATGCCCCTTGAGTTTGGGGTCGCCCTGAGTGAAGAACTCGGCATCAACCCAACCTGGCTGCTGCGCGGTGAGGGCGCGCCGTGGCTCGCTGATGCCGGCGTACACAACGAGAAGATGGCGGGTGACTTGCTGGAACTGGTCGAAGCCATGAACGCCGTAGCGCGCATGCGCCTGGGTTCCCTCACGGGAAAACACCACTTGCGGGTGCTGCGCGAACTGAACGACGCCCTGCTGCGCTACGAGGGACTGCGCGAGCAGTTGAACGTAAAGACCTCACCCATCTTCGAGGAACTGATCGGGCAGTACCAGCAAGCCCTGGGCGGACTGCAACTGGACCGGAGCGACGATCTGCGCCGTGCCCTGACGCAACTCGCGCGCCTTAACGACGACGCCGAGTTGCGCACCCGCTTCGACGCATTCCGCGCGTACCACGAATATATCCTGGGGCACGCTTCGGAAAGCATCGACATCCAGCGTGACGTGCTGTTTCACTCACTCTCCCGCGGCGGCGTCACCGAACAATCTCTCGACGAGGCCTACAATCTCGCCATGAGCCTCTACCGCCTGTTCCGTCACCCCGAAGCCTGCCGCATCCTGAAGGCGACCTTCGACCTGATGCCGCCGGGGCTGGAGTCCGCGCCGCAGGCCATTCGCGTGGAGGGGCTGCTGGGTGTGCTGGAAATCGACATGGGCGACGTACCGCAGGGCTTTGCACGTCTTCAGCGCGCCGCCGCTTTCCAGCCCGAACTCTATCTGGGGCACTCAGGCGGCTTCCTCGTGCGCGCCCAGTTGATGCTCGGGCTGACAACGCTGGAGGCCGCCATGAGCCTCGGCACACCGAGCCTCAGCCGCAATACCCGCATTGTGCAATGGGCCGCGTGGCTGGAAGATCCGGCGCTGCTCAAGCGCGTGATCCGTGAGTGCATCGGTACCGCGCCACATCACATGCCGGAGTCCTTTGTGTACGCCGGGTACGTTCGCGCACTGCTGCAGGCGATCGAAGGCAACCCGGACGCCGCCCGCAAATATGTCGATGAAGACACGGGCTCAACCGGGGCGGATGTTTCGAGGCCGATCGTCAGGTTCGCCATACCGGCAAGTTACTGCCGTCTGGCCAGGGTCGCGGGTGATCGCCAGCGGGCGCTGAAATTCCTCAAGGAAGCCGACCGTCACCTGCATGAGATTCCGCCCGAATACACGCTGGACGTCATGGCAGCGGCCACCCACTACCGCAACGCGCTACTGCTTATCAGCGAAAACACACGGGGCGCGTCGCTCGCGAAAATCAGGGCGCGCGCGCAGCAGTTCTTCCGTGAGTCCGCGGCCAAAGGCTTTGGCTGCTTCATGCAGTACGTCACGTCGCATGCGGCGTAGTTGCAACGTCTTGTCGCTTGTGGGGTTATCGACTAACCTTCGTCTGCTCACTGCGTGCCGGAGTTGCTACGTGTCCCTTGTTCTGATCTCTGATGATGACGCCGGCGTGCGTGCGGACCTGAAAAAGGTCCTTGAAAAGTCGGGACATTCCGTCCTGGAAGCCAAGTCAGCCCGCGAAACCATTGAGGAAGCGCAGGACAACGACGTCGACCTGCTGCTGCTCGACATCACCCTGCCCGGCATGCCGGCCCTGCAACTGCTTGAAGAGTTGCGCAGCGAATCGAGCCTCGCCCGCGTGCCGATCATGATGATGGCCGAAGAGGCCGACAACGAACTGCTGACCCGCACCTTCCGCTGGGACATCGTTGACTTCGTCCACAAGCCGCTGAACCTTGAGTTGCTCGCCGCCAAGATCGGCGCGCACACACGCCTGAACCAGGCCTACAAGTTCAGCCGCAAGCTGAGCAAAGAGATGTACATGAGCCGCATCGACCGGCTCGAAATCGAAATGAAGGCCAATGAGGAAGACCTCACCGAGGCCGAGCGCCATTTCACCTGGATGCAACCCAAGCCGCCGCAGATGGACGGCTACGAAATCGACCTGCTGTATCGCCCTTACGGACGCCTCGGCGGCGACTTCTACGACTTCGTCTGGCTCGACCGCGACCGGTTGGCGGTCGTGGTGGGCGATATCTCAGGCCACGGCATCCAGGGCGCGATCCTGCAGGCCATGTCGCGCAAGCTGATCAGCCTGGCACTGCGCCAGGAAAAGGGCGACCTGCACAAGGCAATCGCATTCGCCAACCGCGAACTCACCAACGACCTGCCGCCGGGCAGCTTCGTCGCGTGCATGATCGGCGTGTTGAACACGGCCACCCACGCCTGGAAGCACGTGCGCTGCGGCGTGCCCTACCCGTTGCTGATCAAGGACCGGGAATCGGAAACGCTGATGACCCCGGGCGGCCCGCTGGGGCTGTCCAAGAAGGCCGACTGGCACATGCAGGTCGGCGAATACGCGACGATCCTGGACAAGGGGCACAGCATGATGCTGATGTCGGACGGCATCATCGAGTGCTACCAGGACGACGAAAAGAAGGTCCAGTTCGACGTCGAGGGTGTAACCAAGGCCATCAAAGAAACACGCCCCGATGACCAATTCATAGCTACAATCGTTGACGCCGCTGATCTTGAAGCGCGGGCCGACGATGACGCAACCATCATCTGCATCTCAAGAAGCTGACAACCCAGACCGTAAGATGGCCTACATCCTGCTTATCGAAGGCAATGAGGACCGCCGCGCCGAACTGGTGAAGGCGCTGGAACTGGACGGGCACATTGTCGAGGCCGTCGGCAACAGTGACGACGCACGTACTTCGGTTACGGCGAAGATCCCCGCCCTGATGATCAGCGACCAGAAACTGGGCGGCGAATACGTCGATTTCCTGAACGAAATCACCCGCAACCGGCGCCTTTCGCGGGTGCCCGTGATCTTGATGGTCGGCGACGACGACCTGTCCGGCGCGCTGACTTCATATGAGTGCGACATCTTCGCGATCCTGAAGAAGCCCGTCGACATCGACCACCTGCGCATCCAGGTGGAAACCGTACTGCGCCAGACGCAGCGGCAGAAGCAATCCCGCAAACGCGAACGCAACGAGCTGCGCAGCCAGATCATGCGCCTCGAGCGCGAAGTGCGCGCCACCACCGAGGACCTGACCGACGCCGCCCAGAACTTCGTGACCATGCTGGCCAGCCCGCCGAGCCCGCAAGGCATCCGCATCGACGTGCACTACCAGCCGTCGGGCGGTTTCATCGGCGGCGACTTCTACGACTTCTTCTGGCTGAACCCGCGCGAGTTGTGCGTCGTGGTGGGGGACGTTTCCGGCCACGGCATCCAGGCCGCCGTCATCCAGTCGATGGCGCGCAAGGTGATCAGCATCGGCATGCGCATCAAGGAAGGCAACCTGCGCGAGGGTCTGCGCTTCGCGAACGACGAGCTGGCGGAAGACATCCCGCAGGGCAAGTTCGTGGCGGCCATGGTAGGGGTGCTCGACGTCGTCAGCGGCAACTGGGAGCACGCGCGTTGCGGCATCCCGCACCCGGTTTTCCAGTACGCCGACGGGAAACATGAAGACGTGCTGACGGCGGGCGTCGC
>JAGQRI010000222.1 GCA_020425515.1 Planctomycetota bacterium
GACCGCGTGATCCATATCGGCGACGGGCACATCGTCGACATCCAGACGAACCAGACGAAGAAGAAGCCCGGCGAGCTGGAGTGGTGATGCGGGCGATTCACCACAAACTTTTCCGCGACCTGTGGCACATGAAAGGCCAGGCGCTCGCGATCGTGCTGATCATCGGCTCGGGCGTGACGCTGTTCGTCGGGCAGTTGGCGACGCTGGAATCGCTCAAGACCACGCGCGACAACTACTACAGCGAGTTCCGGTTCGCCCAGGTCTTCGCCAACTGCAAGCGCGCGCCCAGCGGCACCGCCGACCGGCTGCGCGACATCCCCGGCGTCGAAACCGTGCAGACCCGCGTGACGCTCGGCGTCATGCTGGAAGTGCCGGGCATGGACGAGCCCGCGACGGGCAAACTGATCTCGATCCCCGACGACAGGCCGCCGGAACTGAACGACCTGTTCATCCGCAAGGGCCGCCTGCCGCGCAAGCAGGGCGAAGTCGCGATGATCGAGATGTTCGCCAAGGCCAACGGCTACGACCTGGGCGACAAGATCACCGCCATCATCAACGGGCGGCGGCAGCAACTGACCGTCACGGCCGTCGTGCTTTCACCCGAGTACGTCTACGCGCTGGCGGCCGGCGCGCTGGTCCCGGACGACAAACGCTACGGCGTGATGTGGATGAACGAGCGCGAGCTGGCGGCCGCCTACAACATGGAAGGGGCGTTCAACGACGTCACCATGACGCTCGAGCCCGGCGCCTCCACGCAGGAGGTGCTGACGCGCACGGACGACATCCTCAGGCCGTATGGCGGCGTCGGCGCCTACGCGCGCAAGGACCAGCTCTCGAACTGGTTCCTGGCCAACGAATTCCAGCAGCTCGAAACTTTCGGGCTGCTGATCCCGCTGATCTTCCTGGGCATCGCCGGCTTTCTGCTGAACGTGGTGATGGCCCGCCTGATTGCAACCCAGCGCGACCAGATCGCCGCGCTGAAGGCGTTCGGCTACTCGAACTTCCAGGTCGGCGTGCACTTCGCGCAACTGGTCGGGATGGTGGTGCTGCTCGGCGCGATCGTCGGGACGCTCGCCGGCTGGTGGATGGGCACGGCCCTGATCGGTATCTACACCGACTACTACCACTTCCCGATCCTGACCTTCTTCATGCCCGGCTGGGTGCCGCTCGGCGGGGCGGCGTTCACGGGCGCGGCGGCGTCGGTCGGCACGATCAACGCCGTGCGCAAGGCGGCAAGTCTCCCGCCCGCCGAGGCCATGCGCCCGGAAGCCCCGCCCACGTTCCGCAAGACGCTGTTCGAGCGCATCGGGCTGCAGCGCTGGCTTTCGCAGCCGTCGCGGATGATCCTGCGCCAGCTCGAACGCAGGCCGATGAAGGCCGCGACGTCCGTGATCGGGCTCAGCTTCGCCGTGGCGATCCTGGTGATGGGCACGGCGTTCATGGACATCATGTACTACGTGATCGACATCCAGTCGAACGTGATGCACCGCGAGGACATGCAGGTCAGCTTCAGCGAGCCGCGCTCGATGCGCGCGCTGCACGAAATCGAATCGCTGCCCGGCGTGGAATACGCCGAGCCCTACCGCACGGTGCCGGCGCGCCTGCGCTTCGGGCACCTCGAGCGGCGGGTGGGCATCCAGGGCGTCCCGTCCGACACGCGCCTGAACCGCGTACTCGACACCAAGTTGGAGCCGTTCCCGCTTCCGCAAAACGGCATCCTGCTGTCGCGGGTCCTCGGCGACGCGTTGCACATCAAGGCCGGTGACGAACTGACCGTCGAGGTCATGGAAGGCGCTCGCCCCACGCGCACGATCAAGGTCGCCGCGCTGGTGGACGACTTCCTGGGCGTGACGGCGTACATGGAAATCAACGCGCTCAACAGGCTGATGCGCGAGGGGCCGGTGATCAGTGGCGCCAACCTGCTCACCAACGAGCGCTACGACGACCGGCTGTACACCGAGTTGCGAAACAGGCCGTCCGTGGCCGGGGTGACGGCCAAGGCCACGACCATCGCGAACCTGCGCAAGATGATCGACGACAACCTGATGGTCTCGGTCATGTTCAACGTGCTGTTCGCGGCGATCATTGCCTTCGGGATCATCTACAACAACGCCCGCGTGTCGCTGTCCGAGCGCGCGCGCGAACTCGCCAGCTTGCGCGTGCTGGGGCTGACCCGCGCCGAGATCAGCTTCATCCTGCTGGGCGAGCAGGCGCTGCTGACCCTGGTGGCGCTGCCCGCCGGCTTCCTGCTGGGCCGCTGGCTGACCGGGGCCATGCTGATCGAGCTGAACTCCGAGGTGATGCGCTTCCCGCTGGTGGTGAACGGCTCAACCTATTCACTTGCGGCGGTCTCGGTTATTGTCGCGGCAACGATCAGCGGATTGATCGTGCGCCGCAGGCTGGACACGCTCGACCTGGTGGAAGTGCTGAAGACGAGAGAATAGTTTCGGGACACGATCCGCGGGCAAGCCATGAAGTGGGTGAAAATCAGCGGCATGATTCTCGTCGGGCTCGGCATCGTCGCCGCGATTGCGTTCGGGTTCATGCCGAAGCCCGTCGAGTCCGAGTTCGCACGCGCCAGCCGCGGCGACATCCGCGTCAGCATCGACGAGGAAGGCCACACCCGCGTCAAGGACCGCTTCACCATCAGCGCACCCACCGCCGGCGAAATCGCGCGCATCAACCTGAAGGCGGGCGATAGCGTCGAGGCCGGCGCGGTCATCACCGTGCTGCAGCCGGCGCCGCCTGTGCTGCTCGATGCACGCGGCAAGGCGCAGGCACAGGCCAACGCCCAGGCCGCCGAGGCCGCCGTGAGCCAGGCCGGGGCGAGCTTCGACGCCGCGCAGGCGCAACTCGACCTCGCCGTCAAGGAGCGCGAGCGCCTCGACAAACTGAAGGCGCCGGAACAGGTCTCCCGCGAACAGGTGGAGGCCGCCAAGTTGAAGGAAGCAGCAGCGGCGGCAAACCTCAAATCCGCCGAGTTCGGCAAGGCCGTCGCGGGCTTCCAGCGCGACATGGCGAACGCCGCGCTGATCGAAGGCAACGCCGGCAGCACGCTGGAATCGATCGAGATTCGCTCGCCGGTCGCGGGCGAAGTCCTGCGCGTTTACCACGAGAGCGCCGGGCCCGTGCAGCCGGGGGAAATGCTGATCGAGATCGGCGACCCGCACAGCCTCGAAGTGGTGGTCGACCTGCTCAGCAGCGACGCCGTGCGCGTGAAGCCGGACATGAAGGTCAGCATCGAGCGCTGGGGCGGCGACGAACCGCTTGAAGGCAAGGTCCGGCGCATTGAGCCCTCCGGCTTCACCAAGGTCAGCTCGCTCGGCGTTGAGGAGCAGCGCGTCAACGTGGTGATCGATTTTGTCGGCAAGCCGGAAGCCTGGGCGCGGCTGGGCGACCAGTTCCGCGTCGAGGCCCGCGTGATCACCAGCGAGCGCAAGGACGTCGTCAAGGTGCCCGCCGGCGCGCTGTTCAACACGCCCGAGGGGACGGCCGTGTTCGTCGTTGTGGACGACCGTGCCCGGCAGCGCGTGGTAGAGGTCGGCGAGCGCAACGGGCTCGAGGCCGAAATCCTCACCAAGCTGAACGAAGGCGACACCGTCATCGTGCACCCCAGCGACGAAATCGAAGACGGCAAGCCCGTCAAAGCCCGCTGATGCAACCCGGCTTCCGCAAACGACTGGTCGACTGGTACGCCGCCGACGCGCGCAGCCTGCCCTGGCGTTCCAAACCTGCACCGTACCGGGTCTGGGTCAGCGAAATCATGCTTCAGCAAACCCGCGTTGAGGCCGTGCGCGATTACTTCAAGCGCTTCATGAAACGCTTCCCGTCGCTGCGCAGCCTGGCCGGGGCCGAGCTCGACGACGTGCTGGAAGCGTGGTCCGGGCTCGGCTACTACCGCCGCGCACGCATGCTGCACGCGGCTGCTTTGCAGATCGCGGAGCGACACAACGGACGCTTCCCGCGCGAGCGCGCCGACGTGCTGGCCCTGCCCGGCGTGGGCAAATACACGGCCGGGGCGATCCTCAGCATCGCGTTCAACCAACCCGAGCCGATCGTGGACGGCAACGTCGAGCGCGTGTTCGCCCGCCTGCAGCGCATCCCCGGTGACGTGAAAGCGAAGGCAGGCAGTGAACGCGTCTGGCAACTCGCGACCGGGCACGTGCAGCGCGGCGCCGACGAGGGACATTCGCCTTCAACGCTGAACCAGGCGCTGATGGAACTCGGCGCATTGGTCTGCACGCCGCAGAACCCGAACTGTGAAGCCTGCCCGGTCCGCCGCGACTGCGGGGCGCACAGGCACGGTGAAACGGGCCGCTACCCGGTGCTGCCGAAGCGCGCCAGGGCGAAGGCGCGGCGCTATCTGTTCGCGGCAATCACGGACGAGGCCGGGCGCCTGCTGCTGGTGCGCCGCCCGGAAGGCGACAAGGGCTCGCTGCTGCCCGGCGGGATGTGGGAGCTGCCGCACGTGGAATGGGCAGGCAGTAAAGAGGAAGCCGTCGGCAGGCTGGCTGAAAACCTGGGCGGCGAGATCGCAACCATGGGCAAACCCCTGGCCCGAAACCACGCCATCATGAACTTCAAACTGACCCTGAACGTCCAGCGTTGCCGCGCGCGGCAAGCCCTGAACCCGCTCGCCGAACACCGCTGGCTGCCCCCCGCAGCCGCCGAAAATGCAGCGATTGCATCGGCGACGCGAAAGCTGCTGCGCGCGATATCGTGATTTTCCGCTACGCTGCGCCCTGCGACCTTCTAGAATCCGGGGCTCATTTTTCTCTGGAGACTGTTTATGAATCGTGTGACCACCCCCCTGCTCACGCTCGCTGCGTTGAGCCTGCTGGCAGGCAGCCTGCACGCCGGCGAGGCCGAGAAGGCGGCCGCCAACAAGTTCCTCGAAAGCCAGACCGCCGTCAACGAAAGCATCCTCGGCGCGCAGACGCTGAAGGTGCGCATGCTGCGCCAGGACGTCGGCAGCATGACCGTCAACGTCGAGAAGGGCGAGTATGAGGGCAAAGCCTGCTACGTGCTGACCATGAAGGGCAGCATCGAGTTCGGCAGCAAGACCGAGATCGACGGCAAGTCCTACATCGCGCCGGACATGTCCCTGCTGCACGGCGAAGAAACGGAAAAGGAAGACGGCGAACTCAGCAAGCACTCGCTGTACGAAGACAAGAACGGGCTGCTGATCGCGACCTTCAAGCAGCCGAAGGAAGAGGACGAATCCAAGCGCGACCAGACCTTCGAGATCAAGCCGGAACAGGGCCTGCTGGTCGGCAGCGCCGAGATGCTGATCACCATGCTGCTGCCCCGCGAAAAGGGCCAGAAGTTCGAGTTCATCCGCTGGAACTCCACGGCGGACAAGACCTACCCGATGCTCGTCGAGTGCGTCGGCAGCGACGACTACAACAACAAGACCGTCACCAAGTTCATTGAGCACGACAAGAAGTTCAACGAAGACGAACTCGGCAACGTCGAAGAGGTCGACGCCGAGAGCACGCTCTGGTTCGACGAGCACAAGCTCGTGCGCATGAACTCGGCGGACGGCTTCACGCTGGAATCCAACGAAGCCCCGAAGGTCACGCCGATCACCCGCGAGATGATCGACAAGCAGGACGACGAGGTGACCGTCGCCGCCGGCTTCTTCCTGGCCGCGAACGACAAGGACGAAGCTCTGCTGAAGGCGCTGCTGAACGAGTTCAAGATCGTCCGCAACTCGCTCGACGATAACCCGATGACCAAGGGCGCCACGGACGAGCAGAAGGACGAACTGGCCGAGGCCTACGCGGACACCGTGGTCCAGAACATCATGAACGGCGACGGCGAAGAGAAGACCGAAGCCGCCAAGAAGCGCGAGGCGGCCGTCGTGAAGCTGCTGCTTCACAAGGAAAACTTCGTCGCCGAGGTGAAGGACGACGTCCACACCGTCCGCATGTCCGACGACGCGGCCAAGATGTTCGGCAAGATCCTGTTCACTCTCGAAAAGACCGACGAAGGCAAGTGGGAAATCACCGGCATCGGCCAGGTCCCCGAGGAAGAAGAAGCTTCCGAAACCCCGCCCGAAAAGAAGGACGGCGACGGTGAAAAGAAGAAGGAAGAGGAAGACGGCTTCTAAGCCATCGACTGAACCAAACGGGGCGGCCATCACGGCCGCCC
>JAGQRI010000022.1:0-9224 GCA_020425515.1 Planctomycetota bacterium
GCCAGCACGCATCGGTCGGCCCCGGTCTCTGCCTGGACGAGCGAAGCCAGTGCCTGCAGCCGCGCGGCGAGCGACGTCTCCGAGCCTGCAAGCGCCCAGGCTGCGCGCACGGATTCGCGCCACAGGTTGCGCTGCTGCTGCCGGTTGGTGCGCGCTTCGGCCAGTTCAGCAAGCTCGGCCAGTCGGCGCGCGACGCCGTTCAGCACCGGTAGCAGCTCTTGCGCCTTTGCCGCAATCGCGCCGAACGGTGAGGCAAGGCTGACCGCGCAGCACTGCTCGTCCACGGTCTCTCCGAGCAGCGCGCGCTCCAGGACGTCGGACAAGGGACCGTCCCGGCGCTCCTCACTGAACACCGGGTCATCCAGCCCAAGCTGCACGGCGCATGCCACCCCGGTCGCCTTCGAAACAGCCTTCACTGCCAGCTCCGCGAGGGCGCGCGGGCCCGGGTGCTCGGGAAGCTGCATGCCGACGATCGCGCGCAGAGCATGCTCATCCAGCTGCTTGTCGACTGGCTCCGCAACCGGGAACTCCTGCTCAAGCCAGTTGCGCAAGACCACCCAGTCCGGCTGCAGCTTGTTGCGCGCGGCCCAGGCCAGGGCCTGCGCCGAGGGCGAACGCGCCCGCCGTGCCAGCACCGCGGAGAAGCTGAGCGCGATCGCCTTCCAGAATTCCGGGGCTTCAATTTCATCGATCCTTTCGGGAACGCCTGCCAGCATCGCGGGGTCCTCGCTTGCTTCCACGACTTGATTGACGACGCGCGCCCAAATGTAGCCGCGTTCCGTGAAAGCCTGCAGGTACTCGCGCAACTCGCCGTCGATCTTTCGACCCAGCATCAGGTCACAGAGCATGCGCGACAACAGGTATACGCCGCCGCGCCCTGAAGCCGACATCGCCGCCAGCCGGTCGAAACCATGCTGCAGCCAGCGCGCGGCTTTCGCCCACTTGCCGGCTGCCATCAGCACGAAACCCCACTCGCCGCGTCGCAGGATGGCGGTGCGCGTCCCCCACGGCTCGGCGATGTGCCAGTTTCGGCTTTCCGGCCACAGGCGCCGCACGCCCTCGAACTCGCCGCCGATGGCCGCCACCACGGCCCCGTGCCGGCGCCAGGACGCGCGTACCATCTGGTTCGGCTCGCTGCGCCGGTTCAGGGCGCCGATGCGTGCGGATATCTGGCGGGCGGCCGCACAATCGCCGCGATGTACCGCGTTTTCCTCGAGCTGAAACAGCGCGATCAGGTACCCGCGCAGGTTGTCGGGGCGCGCCTCCGCCAGCACGAAGTTGATCTGCTCGGGCGTCATCAGGCCGACCTCCCATGTGCGCATGCGCATCAGGTAGTCGTTGACGATAGCGCCGCGGAGGATGTCGCCGGCACATCCGTGTTGTTCCTCAATGGCTCGCACGGGCTGCAGCAGCAGTTCCGAGTCCACCTTGAAGAAGCGCAGCATGCTGTGGCACACCATGTGGCGGACTTCGATTTCCGCTTCGATCCGCGCGCGGTGCACGCGCCCGGCCCGGTGGGGCAACGCATCGCGCGCCTGCTGTACCAGCGCGAATGACTCCTCGATGCGGATCGCCACGAATTCGCACTCGGCCCGCACCAGCAGCATTCGTGCGTCGCACAGATAGCGCGCCGCCTTGGCCGGTTTGCGCGACACGCCCTCGATCAGGCGCAGCGCCATGGCCGGGTCGTCGAAGCAACAGCAGTGTGCGGCCTCAATCAACGCCTGCTCGCGCGGCAAGCGAGACAGGTCTTTGCACAGCACTTCGCATTCCGCGATCAGCGGCAGGTATGCTTCCATGCCGCCAAGCTTGCGCTCGGCCTGGCTTTGCAGCGCGAGGGCCAGGGCGCGCAGTTCACCCGTGTAGTTTCGCAACCACATGCGTAGCAGCCGCCGCAAGCGCGCCGGTTTCCAGAACGCAAACCCGAGATGCGCCGCCGCATACAGCGCGTCCATCGACGGCGGCCCGGAAGGTGTGCGCACGGAACCCGCGGCGTGGGATTCCAGCAGTGTGAGAGCGTCTTCGTAGTAATGCGCGTCGAGCAATTGATCCAGCAGCTTCTCCGCGCCGTCGTCGTGCCAGCAGGCGAGGTCGCCCGCACGCAACCGCAGCCCGATGCGCCAGGCATCGCGCCGGAGCGAATCGTCATACGGCGCCAGGTAGTCACGCTCGGCCAGCCAGATCAGCAGTGCCTTGCGTGTAGCCGCTTCCTGGGGTTGCACGTACGCACCTTCCGCGGCGCGCAGTGTGCCGCGATCGCGCACCGCCAGGCCCACGTCGATCAATAAGGCCGCGCCGCGTTGCAGGTCCCGGGCGTCCTGCACCTGTTGCGCGTGCAGCCCGCCCGGCGACAGCGCCAGCAAGTGGGCGACCCGCGCGGCGTCCGGGTGCAGAACGCTCAGCGCGCTGCGCCGACCGCGGATGGCACGCCAGTGCTCGACCCAGTCGGGCGCAAGTTGCGGGCCATCGTCCGTGACAACAGCGCCCGCACGCTCGATCAGCGCGGCCATGGTGCGGCGCGCGCTCAGGGGTCCCCGCTCGAAGGCCGGTACCAGTTCTTCGACGACGAGGCTGGGCTCGATCCCCAGCGGTTGCAACCATTCGAATAATCCGCGTGAAGTAACGGTCGTCTGCGCTTCGACTTCGCCGACGTGTGCGAGTTCGCGGGCGACATCCAGCGGAGCGCCGACCACGATTGCAATCGTCGGGCTGGGGCTGAGCCGGCCCAGGCGCCGCGCGCACTCCTGGGCTGACGTCGGCCCGATCAGCCGCAGCCCGCCCGCGAATACCTGGCCGTCGCCTGCGGCAACCCCGGCCTTCACCGCGAGTTCGCAGACCAGTGCGTGCATTGCGGCGCCCTGTTCCGTGTCGGCTGCCACCACGATGCGCGGGATTCCGGTCTGCATGGCGGAGTCGAACTGCTGTTGCAGCCATGCGCGCGAGGCCTCGACGTCCGGCAGCGCCGCCAGTTTTGCGCGCAGAATGGTGGAAGCCGCCGACTCGCCGCCGAGCACGCGCAACACCAGCGGCGCAAGCCGGTCGGCGCGCAGTCCGGCCGTGGCCTTGCGCCCGGTAACGAAGGTGCGCGCCCAGGCGAGCGCCATGGCGGCGCGCTGCTCGGCGCCACGGGGCGGCAGTGCCAGCAACCTCAATCCGGCATCCGTCACCAGCAGCCGCTGCAACTCAATGTCATCCGGAGTGTACCCTGCGGCGTGCAACGCCCACGTCAATTGTGCGAGCTGGCGATAGCGCGCATCACTGCCCGCGCGGTCGAGGCGCAGGCCATGGTCCGGGTGATCTATAAGGAAGAAGCGGTCGCCGTCCGGTATCACCCCGGCACAGCGCGGAAACAGAGAGGGTGCGAAAGTCCGCACGGCGAGCTCGCCGTGGCCGGCTGGCCGGGCGCGAAACAACCCTCGCTGCGCGCGCACGAATACTGCTCCGTCTCGCCCACGCAGCTTTGCCCGCGCAGGCAGCAGCGCTGCAAGTCGGGCGGACCACTCTGGCAAGTTGGTTTCCATGCCGGTTGCCCTAGCCAAAGCCGAATCCATTTCGTTCAATTTCCGAACGATTATAAGCGGAAAGTGAGTTACCGCAACTTTTTACATTGGTACTTAAGTGCACCAATTATCCATAGTTACAACGTTACCATCATTGGATACCGCGTTCTGGCACACACTCCGCATTGTTCAGCAACCCCAAACTGCAGGAGCTGAACCATGCCTATCACTGCCTACACCGGTGCGAATTCCTGGCGAGCACGCCTTGGTTTCCTTGCAGCACTTTCGATCCTCTTCCTGGCCGGCTGCTCCGGAGGCGGATCCAGCGGTGGCGGCGCTGCCACCTGGAACACTCCGTCCGGAGGCGGAGGCGGTGGTATCGGCGGAAACACAGCACCCGTCATCACCAGCACGGCACCCACAGCGGCGGTCGTCGGGCAGGGCTACAGCTACCAGGCGAACGCCAGCGACGGGGACGGCGATCCCATCGGCTGGAACCTGTCCGCCGCGCCCGCCGGCATGACGGTCAACGCCACGGGGCTGGTCAGCTGGACGCCCACCGGCGCCGGCGCCGAAAACGTCACGCTGGAAGCGACCGACGGCATCGATACCGTTCAGCAGAACTGGTCGATCACGGTCACCACCAGCGGCGGCGGAGGCGGCGGGCTGCCCGCGAACCTGAGCCTGACCGACATGGGCGCCTTGCCGAACGGCATGCAGGTGCTGAGCGATATGGTCGAGTTTGACGGCAAGCTGTTCATCGCCGCGTCGCAGGCGCCCCTCACCAGCCCGTTCGGCGCCGGCATTTACACCTACACCGACGGCAACAACCAGATCAGTACCTCGTTCTATGACGCCGGCTCGCAGGGCTTCCTGCGCTGCAAGGTCTACAACAACAAGCTGTACATCCCGGACGGCGACCCGAACGGCTACGCGCCAGGCAAGGTCTACGTGTGGTCGCAGGGCAACAGCACGCCGCTCGCGACCGACGTAACCGACGCCGTGCACAACTTTGACGTCATCCAGTACAACGGCGAACTCTACGTGAGCGGCAGCAACCTCAGCGGCCAGAGCGTGCTGAACAAATTCAACAGCGCGACCGGCACCTGGGACCCGGCCAGCGCCGGAAGCAACACGCGCCTGAAATACCTGGGCGTACTCGACAACGAAATCTGGGCAAGCAAGACCGCGGCCTCCAACACCGCCGACTTCGTCAAGGTGGATTCGACCATGACGCAGTCCGGCTACGTGTTCTCGAGCGGCGGCGGCAACCTGATCTCGGCCATCGAGATGATCGACAACAAACTCTACATGTCGGTCTGGGGCCAGAACATCGGCGTCAACAACCTGATCGTCAGCAGCGGCAGCCAGATCGCCACGATCAACGGCATCAGCGGGCTGATGTGGGACGTCATCAAGCACACCGACGGCAACTATTACGCCGTGGCCTGGGACGGAACCAACGACCTCGTCTACGGCAGCACTGACGGCAGCAACTTCACGCAACTTTACGGTGCGGCCGGCAGCCTGTTCGCCCAGCCCACCGGCAACCAGGACGGGCGCCCGAGCATCGCCAGCTACAACGGGCACCTTTACGTAGGCAGCAGCACCAACGGGCACCTTTATCGTCTTGACTAGTCAATACTCGTCTGGGCCAACCCAAACTTGGCGGAGGAAGACATGATTCGAAATGCACTCATCCTGGGCACTCTTTGCGCCGCGGCGCTGATCCTCGGCGCCTGCGGCAGCGGCGGCGGAAGCGGCGGCACTACCGCGACCATCAGCCAGCCCGGCGGCGGAGGTGGTGGTGGCGGAGGCGGCGGTGGAGGCACCAACAGCCCGCCGGTGATCACCAGCAGCGCGCCGACGGCTGCGACCGAAGCGCAGGCCTACAGCTACCAGGCGACGGCCACGGACGCCGACGGCGACCCGCTCACCTGGAGCCTGACCACCGCGCCAAGCGGCATGACGGTGAATAGCGGCAGCGGGCTGGTCAGTTGGACGCCCAGCGCCGCGCAGGTCGGCACGCACAATGTCAGCCTGGACGTCAGCGACGGCACGGTCTCCGCGACGCAAAACTGGATCATCACGGTCGCCGCAGCGGGCGGCAGCTCCGGCACGCCCACCAACGGCTCGGGCGGCGGCACCGGCACGGTGGACGGAACTTACCAGGGACGCAACTACCGCCTGCACGTACCCAGCGGCTATAGCGCCTCGACGCCGAGCCCGCTGGTAATCGCGCTGCACGGCGCCGGCGACACCTGGACGAACTTCCACGCCACACTTGCGGCGACCGGCTGGACCAACGCCGCCAACAGCAACAACTTCATCCTGATGACGCCGCAGCATCTGAACAGCTCGCGTCCCAGCTTCCTGCACCTCGACAGCCAGGGCGCACTGGACGCGACCGCGACCAGCAACGAGATCGCCGGCGTGATCCTCGCGGCGTACTACGGGGCCGGCGCGGACTACAACATCGAGACCGAGAAGATCTACATGATCGGCTTCAGCGAAGGCGCCGTGGTCACCGATCTCGCGGCCTACTGGTACAGCGAGAACCTGCGTGCCGTCGCGACCTACGCGGGTGGTGTAACCGGCAAGCCGCTGCCGGTCGCACGCGACATACCCGTCTACGGGATCTGCGGCACCAGTGACAACGGCTACAGCGGCGCACAGGCCGCGCTGGCGGAATGGACCGGCGGCGGGCACAGCACCAACAGCGCATGGGTCAACGGCATCGGCCACAGCTTCAGCGGGCTTTGCAGCAGCGGGCCGAGCCCGACCGGCGTCTACCAGTGGCTCTCGAGCGCGAGCTTCACAACGGCCGTGACCTCGGGCTGGCAGTCCAGCGGCGGTGGTGGCGGCGGCAGCTCCAGCAACCCAAGCAACGGCACGGGCGGCGCCTACCCGGGCAACCAGACACGCAGCGTTACCGTCAGCGGGCTCGGCAGCTTCGACTACTACCTCTACATCCCCAGCAGCTACACGCCCGGAACGCCCGTCCCCGTCATGTTCGCCTTCCACGGCGCGGGCGGCACCGGCACTTCGCCGGCGGCGGCACAGGCGGCGCGCAACGACTGGGCGACCGTCGCGAACACCGGCGGCTTCATCGTGGTGGCGCAGGCCAGCACCGGAAGCGGCGGAGGCTGGCTGCCGAGCAACGACTCGGCGATCCTGAACGAAATCATCACCGACGTGTTCACCGCCTACAACATCGAGCAGAACCGCATCTACGGCTGGGGCTTCTCCGCGGGCGGGCACTTCATCCACGCCCTGGCACTGCAGAACTCCACCTTCTTCGCCGCCTACGGCGTGAACGCGGGCATCCTGCAGGCGCTGGCCGGTGCCAGCGCGCCAACCTCGGCCACGCGGAAGGTCCCGGTCGACATCCACATCGGTACCAGCGACTCGCTGCTGCCGTATGCGCAGCAGGACAAGACGACGTTCCAGAACGCCGGCTGGACGCTGGGTACGGACCTTCATTACACCGAGTTCAGCGGCGGGCACACCTATACCACGACGCACCTGAGCCAGATCTGGAACAACATCAAGGGGCACACGCTGCCCTAGCGGCCGGTCTTTCAGGCAAGCAAGGAAGGAGGTCGCACGAGTTCCTGGCAAGGCCACCGGGGCTGAAACGTGCCCAGCTTTCGGCCCCTCTCACTGCCACGTCGCACCGGTCAGTGATCGAACACCCGGCGGGTTTGGGTCGCCGGGTGTTGCGACTTAACGGAACGCGGACGTCTCGTCCGCAGTCGCTAGAAGGGAAGGACGACGTTGCCCTTGGCCTTGATCTCATACTCGTATTCGAGCGTGAGTTGCCCGCGCGGCTCCAGCTTGACGGTGCGGCGCAGGTAGCCGTCCTTGTCGAGCTGCCAGTCCTTGCCGTCCGTGAGCTTGACCTCGAGCCCCTCGATTTCACTGACCGGGATGCGCTCGATGACTTCCAGCTCGCGCGCACTGTCGCCGAGGTTGCTCAACCGCAGGGTCACCTTGCGCTCGATGGTCTGGCTGCCGGTCAGCTTGGCCTGCTCGCGATCTTCGCGCTGGGCGCGCTTGCAGCGGATGCCGTCCTCGGGACCAAAGCCGGTTTCGAACTTCTCGCCGCTCGCCACGAACTTCACGCGGCTGCGCCCGACCATCGCACCGCCACGCGCCAGCCCGAGCGGCCCGGCCAGGATCGGCGCGTCGCCTTCCCAGTTCGCGTCCGCCTTCAGGAAGGCCGTCTGCGCGCGCTCCGGCATCAGCACCAAGGAAACCGCCGCTTTCATCGAGCGCCGCCCGATCTCGACGCGCGTCGGCTGTCCGCTGGAAGACAGGCTGTAGGCGCCCTTGGGCGTGAACTCGAGCGGCTTGCCGCCGTCGTCGACGCCGGGCATTTCCGGCTCGCTGCGGTCGGCGCTGGAGGCGATTGTCTGTTCGCGCATCTCGACCACGATCTGTTTCTTTTCCTCGGCGGTCTTCTTGCGCTTGCTGAGGCTGTCGTCCGTGAGTTCGGGAGCGTCGGCCACCTGCGCCGGACGCGCCGTGCTGAACGCGAGCTCGACGTCCTTCCAGTCTTCGCCGGTGCGCTGCCAGACGACGGCCCAGGTGGTCCATTCCAGCTCGCCGCTCTTTGCCTGCTTGGCGTCACGGTTCAAGCGGGCCAGGTGCTCCGGACGCCACAATGCACAAGGCGTACGGTAAGTGACCTGCAACTCGACGTCGTCCATGCTTGACGCGTCAACCTGCACCTCGATGAAGCACTCGAACAGCGTCTGGCTCGTCGATGCGTTCTGCAGCTTGAAGATGCGCTCGTTCAGCTCAGTCTCGACGTCTTCCGTCTTTTCGTTCAGGTCAAAGCGCTCGGCCAGCATTTCGTCGTCGCGCGTCAGCATCGACTCCCACGCCTCGCGCCACTCCGGCGGCGCGCTGTCCCGCCCGGGGGCCGGTACGCCCGCGACGTTGCCGCACCAGCTCGCAATCAACTGATCCAGGTAGTTCGAGCGCCGGGCCAGGCGGCTGGTGGTTGTGTACAACTCGTCGCGTTCGAGTTCGCTTTCACGCACCGCCTGCTGCAACTTCTGCGCTTCCTCGGGCGTCAGGCTGGTCACGCTGCGGACGCGCCGCACGACGCGCGCCGACAGCACCTGCACGCGATCGCTGAGTGCCTTCGCCTGCACGCTGCGGTCGTCCAGCAGCGTCGTCGCGCCGCTGAGCCGCACCCACTGGCGGCCTTCACCGAGGCTCGCCTTGCCGACGCGGACGACCTCGGCGCGGTCCTCGAAGAACGTCACGCGCTTGGCTGTCGTGGGGATGGCGGCCGGTTCATTCACGGCGGTTCCCCCCGTTCAGCTCGAAGTCCTTGTCGAAGGCGATGCGGTACTTGAAGCTCGCCTTGGCGGTCGCGCCGGCCTTGACCGGCAACTGCCAGCGCAGCCCGCCCTCGACGTGGCGGTTGCGCTCAAGCTGCCGGTACGGCTCAGCCTTGGGCTCGCTGGACAGCAGCTCGATGTCGATCTCGTCGTCGCTGCTGACCGGGATGCGATCAACCAGTTCCAGCAGTACGTCGCCCGCGAGCGAGGACGCGGCCTCCAGCTCAATGTCGTGGTCCACGACCGTTTTGCCACCGAACATGCCCTTGGTTTCCTCGCGCGCTCGGACGTTGCGGATCACGCGCAGGCGCTGCTCTTCACCGAGCCCGAAGCGGATCGTGCCCCCGCGGTCGGTGGTGTCGATGCGGCT
>JAGQRI010000022.1:9354-10883 GCA_020425515.1 Planctomycetota bacterium
GACTTGGCCGACTTCGCCAGCAGGCGCACGCGCTGCGGCACGCCGCTGCACGAGATTTCCACCAGACCGTCGGCGTCAAAGCGGTGATCGAACTGTCCGCGTGAATACAACGGGTCGGAAGAGTTGCCCGGCGCACTGAGCGAGTCAATGGCGTTGGCGAGGTTGCCGGCCTGCCCGTACCGGTTGCTGCGCCCATGCACGAGGCGCCCGCGCCGGTCCGTCGTGTTCGGCGCGAGTTCCAGCGAATCAAAATCCAACCACTGCTCGTCCACACCGGTCGTTTCAGGTTCAGGCTCTTCGGCTGGCATTGCATCGGCCATATCAAAGGCCATTGCACCACCGGCAGCGCCTGGCGCGCTTGCTGCGGCCCCTATGCCGCGGCTGCGCATCGGGGCACCGGCTTTCTTTGCCTTCTCATCTGGACTACGGCGCTGAGACCCAAACCTGTTTTCGTCTACATCCAGCATGACGTACTCTTCCGACTCAGCCGCCTCCCCTCCTTCCCCGATATCGGAGAGCATCTCGTCGTCGTAATCTTCAGGTGCTGCTGCACCTACGGCGAAGGCGACTTCGCTGGCCACAGCCTGTGCCTGCACAGGCGCGGGCGCTGATTTGGGCATTGGCGGCGGAAGGGGTTCGGCGCGCTTGAAGACTTCGCCGGGGCCGCCGAAGGCTTCGTCGTGGCCTTTGAACAATGCGTCCAGCCCTTCCGGCGGCTCGCGGAAGCCGCTGCGCTTCGGCGGCTGTTTGCGCCCAAGGCGCAGCGACTGCAACTCGGGCAGGGTCAGATCGCTGATCATGTCGGCCGTGCACAGGCTGATCTCGGCGTCCTTCCAGTCCTCGAGCGTCTGCTGGGCGACGAAGGCCTCGACCGCGAACTCGGCGTTGCGCCCGCCGTCACTGAGGCGTGCGGCGTAGGCCGGCCACCAGCGGGCTGCGCTGACGTTGTACGAAATCTCCAGCGCGCGCAGGTGGTCGCTGCCCGGGGCGAGGGTGATGCGCACTTCGCGTTTCTGTTCGCCGCTCGGGGCGGGCTTGCTGTGGCGTTGCAGGTTGAACAGTTCCTCGTCCAGCTTCTCCTCGCTGCGTGCGAGTTCGCGCAGTTCAGCATCGATGCGGGTCAGCAGCTCGTGAATCATGTCCGAGGTTTCGGTCGCCGCACCCAGCCGCTCATTGATGCCGACGACTTCTTCGTCGTGGCGCGGCTTCTGGGCCTGCAGGTCGGCGCTGAGCCCGATACCTTCCAGCAATTGCAGGCGGTGCCGCAGGCGGTTCTGGCGCTGCTGGTTGCGCCTGAGTTCTCGCTGCTTGGCCTTGATCGCCGCCTGGTCCGGCGGCGTCGGCTGCTTCGTTTCAGGCCAGACCAGCGGCGCGGTCAAACCGGTGATACCGCGCTCGCCGTCGACGCTGGTGCGCACGCTTCCCGGCTCGGCCATGGGCGTGATGCCGCCGACGTGAAGATCAACGCTTTCATTGGGGAGCCCGGCCGGCAGCTCGACCTTGCGGGTCACGACGGCGCCGCGCGCGTA
>JAGQRI010000223.1 GCA_020425515.1 Planctomycetota bacterium
GCATGGTTGCCCGAGCTGTAGGTCAGTACGCCGGCCTTGCGCTGCTCTGGCGTGAACTGTGACAACGCATTGAAGCCTCCGCGAAATTTGAAGGCGCCGACGCGCTGGAAGTTCTCCGCCTTGAAGAACACGGAAGCGCCGCAGTGCGCATCGACCGCGTGCGAAGTGTGAACCGGCGTGCGATGGGCCTCGCCCTTGATGCGCTCGGCGGCGCCACGGATGTCGTCAATGGAAACCATGGGCGCAATCTAGCTGCCCGACCGCGAGGCGTCGATGTCAGCCAGCGTCTGCTCGAACCACTCGCGGGCGCGGTCCAGTTTGGCCAGCATATCGTCGCGGTCGCGCGCCCATATCAGTTCGCGCAACTCGGCCGTCACTTCGGGCGGCAGGTCGTAGCCCGTGTAGCGGAAGCCGTAGTCAAATCGCTCGGGGTTGTGGCGCACGCGCAGGATGTCGACCAGCGGGCGCATGGTGTGCGACATCCAGGTGTACATGGCCTCGACTTCGTCGCCCCGCAGCAGCGCCTTGCGCGTAAGGTTCTGGAACATCGGGAAGGACGCCCGCAGCCACTCAACGCGCTTCTGCAGGCGCTCGTCGTGGTCGGCGTCCATCGGCGCGGGTTTGATGACGCCGGTGCGGTCGAACAGCACGACCGGCGTGCCGTGGCGGATCGGCTCCAGGAACGCCACCACCTGCTCCGGCGTGACCTGGCAGAAGTCGATCATCAGGAACTCGTCCGTGTCGCGCAGGCGGTAGAAACGCTGCGTCAGCCCCGGCCACAAACCGCTGGGCGGCATAACCAGCTTCAGCGCGATGGGGGACAGTTGCTCCAGCGCGCCTTCGACGGCGTCGAAAATCGTGGCTGCATCCGCCGGGTCGGCGACACAGACGAGATCGATGTCGGACCACTCATCCTGCCGCCCGAACGACTCGCTCCCGCCCAGGAACGCGCCCTGCACGGAATCGACGCCGTGAAGCGCATCCCGGCAGGCATCTACAATCGACTCGCGGGCAACCGTCAAAACCTAACTCCTGAACCGTACGGCGGACGTTTCGTTAACAGGTACATGAGACACCACGTCTTCTACTTCGCCGTAGCCCTCAGCACCACGCTCGCGATAGGCGTGATCGTGATTCTGCTCTTCCTTCGCGAACACGAACCTGTGGCGGCTGTGAAGACCAGCTTTCCAGGGCTTCCCTGATCGGCAGTGGTCGGAAACGAAAATGCGGACGCCGATAGCGTCCGCACTTTCGTTGGTACCCCTAACGGGATTCGAACCCGTGTTTGAGCCTTGAGAGGGCTCCGTCCTAGGCCGGCTAGACGATAGGGGCCTTATGAATGAAAACGCGATTCCGGGGCAATTCAGCGCCAGGAATCGAGGTAAAAAGCGTATTCACGAAAAATCACATGTCAAGCATGGGCGCATCATGGTGTTTGGAGCGAACTGTAAGTAGCTGTCATGTATATAGTTACGATGCCATTGCTATTTGTGCGCTTGTCAAGCCCCCCATTTGACGATGCCCAAATCGTGTGATACGTTCCCCCTGAATATGGACTTCCGCACCCTACGGCGGAATCTGCTGAGGGGCCTGTATTTTGGGGGCTGAGGACAAACCGCATTGGGAAGAGTTGCGCGCGAAAGCATTGAGGAGGTTCGCCGGGCCAACGATATCGTAGACGTAATCAACGCCTACGTGCCGCTGCAGAAACGCGGCAGCCATTTTCTGGTCAACTGCCCGTTCCACGACGAAAAAACGCCGTCCTTTACCGTCTCGCCCCAGCGCCAGACCTACAAGTGCTTTGGCTGCGGGGTCTACGGCAATGTCATCGACTTCGTGATGGAGTACGAAAAACTCGACTTCCGCGAAGCGCTGGAAAAATTGGCAGACCGCGGCGGCGTCACACTCGCCTTCGAAGGCGGGCGAGGCCCCAGCCGCGAGGAACGCAGCACCCGCGCCAAGGCGCTCGACATGATGGAGTGGGCCCAGCGCGGCTTCACGGCCAACCTCGCGAAGCACGAGGGCGCGCAGAAGTACCTGGCCGATCGCGGGCTCGGCGGCGAAGTGGCGGAACGCTGGGGTCTGGGCTACGCGCCCGACGAGTTTCACCGCCAGAGTGACGCGGCCCGCAAGAAGTTCGACGAGGAAACGATTCTCGCGACCGGGCTGTGCAAGCGGAACGAGCGGGGCTGGTACGACTTTTTCCGCGGACGGTTGACCTTCCCGATCCGCGACGCGCGCGGGCGGATCGTAGGTTTCGGCGCGCGCTTGCTTGACCCGGAGGCAAAGGCCCAGAAGTACGTGAACTCGGCGGAAGGGCTGCTCTTTCACAAATCGAAGCTGCTGTACGGGGTCGACAAGCTCGCCCAGTCGCAGCGGCTGAAGGAAACCGGACGCGTCCTGCTGATGGAAGGGTACACCGACGTCATTGCGGCGCATGAAGCCGGCTTCGACAACTCGGTGGCGCCCCTTGGCACGGCCCTGACCCGCGAACAGGTGGGTCTCGCCCGCCGCTACGGCGAGGGCGTGACGCTGGTGCTCGACGGTGATGAGGCCGGGTTGCACGCGGCCGAGCGCGGCGTGAACGTGGTGCTCGAAATGGGCGTGGACGCCAAAGTGGCTGTGCTGCCCGAGGGCAAGGACCCGTTCGACATGCTCCGCACGGACGGCGCGGAGGCATTCGGCAAGGTAATCGGGCAGGCCCGCGACGCGTTCGACTTCAAGCTCGACCTGATTCGCCGGCGCTACGACCTGAATCGCCCGGTCGAGGCCGAGAAGGCCCTGCGCGAAATCGCCGACATGGTCGGGCGCGCGGAAAGCCCCAGCTTGCGTGAACTGTATGCGCGCCGGGCGGCGACGGCCCTGAACGTGCGGGAAGGCGCGGTGTTGAGCGCCGTCGAGGCCGAGCACGTCAAGCATGCCGAACTCGCTGCAAGAAGTACCGCCGCCGAGCAGGCCTGGGAAGACCAGCCGCCGCGACCACAGGTAGGGGAGGCGCCGGGAGGTGGAAGGGCGGCCCACGAGCGCGACGTGCTGCGCGCATTGTTCGAGCATCCCCGCGCGATCAGCAGTGCGGGCGCAGCGCTGGCGCCGGAAGCCTTGAGCACGCCGGGCCTGCGCGAGCTGTACCGCGAAATGCTGAACGCCTGGGACGAGCGCGGCGAAGTGGTCCCCGGTGCGTTGTTGTCGCACCTGGAAAATGGTGCGCGCCTTGAGCTTGAAAGAGTGCTCGAGCACATCAGAATCCCCGCCGACCTGGGTTCGACGGTGGATGAAGAGGAAGAACGCAGGCTGGTTCAGGAATTACAGAAGCTCGCCGAGAGTGCCGCCCAAAAAGAACAGGCGCATGACCTTGCGGAATTGCGTCAAAAGAAGGGGCGAAAAAGCACCCGGCGCGCTTAAAAACCGCCCGAATCATTGATTCGGCGGCATTAAACGGATGGGGCAGGCAACACTGTTTCGTTAAGGAAGTGGCTAACGCGGGTTTGAGTACCGCATCAGGAAGAGAGTAAATGGCAACAGCAACCAAGTCCAAGAAGTCGAAGTCGGCCGGCAAGAAGCCCGCTGCAAAGAAGTCGTCGGCGAAGAAGTCCGGCGCGAAGAAGGCATCCGCGAGCAAGTCGGAGAAAAAGTCGTCCAGCAAGTCCGCCTCAAAAAAGAAGGCCGCGGCTGCGAACGATACCCCCGAGAGCGCCAACCCGGGCTCGACGGGTACCATCCGCCTGCCGTCGCAGGCCGCCGCCAAGAAGGCCAGGCCCAAGACCGGCGTTGTCGCGAAGAAGCGCGACACGGCGTCGCTGCAGCGCGTGCTGCCGAACCTGCCGGGCAAGGAAGCGGCCGTCAAAAAGCTGATCAAGCCCGTCGCCGGCTTCCAGAAGACCGCGGCCGGCACCACCACGATCGTCCCCACCGAGACCGCCAACCTGCTGCCGACGACGCATGTGCTGTCGCAGGAAGAGGTGAATGAGCAGATCAAGACGCTCATGAAAATGGGGCGCGACCGCGGCTACATCACCTACGACGAAATGAACGAAGCCCTGCCGGGCGACGTCGTCAGCCCGGAGCGCCTGGACCAGATCCTGATGCGTCTCGACGAGCTGAAAATCGAGGTGGTCGAGGACAGCCCGGAATACCGCGTCCGCGACAAGAAGGACCGCCGGCACTCCGAGCCGAAGCCGCCGGTGGACGAAGACGGGCGCATCGACGACCCGGTGCGCACCTACCTGCAGCAGATGGGCGAAATCCCGCTGCTCACGCGCGACGAAGAAATCGCGCTGGCGAAGAAGATCGAAGTAACCCGCAAGCGCTTCCAGAAGCGCGTGCTGGAAAGCCACATCGCGCAGGTTGAGGCCATCCGCATCCTCGGCGAGGTCGAGCGCGGCGAGTTGGCCTTCGACCGCACCATGAAGTTCAACTCCGAGTTCGAAATGGCGAAGTCGGAAATGAGCGCGCGCCTGAACGACAACCTGACGACCCTGAAATGCCTCGTCAGCCTGAACCAGGACGACTGGCTGACCTGGGAGGGCAAGAGCGCCAAGAAGGAACGCGAGAAGTGCTACCAGAACGTGCGCTCGCGCCAGAAGAAGGGCGTGATTCTGCTGGAAGAACTCAACATCCAGACCAAGAAGATCAAGCCGATGATGGACGAGATCGAGCGCGTCAGCCGCAAGGCCAACTGGCTCGACCGCGAGATCGACCGCCTCAAGGACGTGCCGGAAGCCCGCAAGCGCGTGGACCAGCTCAAGGAAGAACTGGAAACTCTGCTGCGCCGCGCCATGGAATCACGCGAGAACCTGCACGAACGCTGCGAGGAAATGAAACGCCGCTACCAGGCCTACGAAGAGGCCAAGCGTCGCCTGTTCAGCGGCAACCTGCGACTGGTGGTTTCGATCGCCAAGAAATACCGCAACCGCGGGCTTTCGTTCCTTGACGTGATCCAGGAAGGCAACACCGGCCT
>JAGQRI010000224.1:0-17079 GCA_020425515.1 Planctomycetota bacterium
TTGTCGTATCGAACGCGGATGACGATCTTGTCGCCATCGAGATAGGCTTCGTGGTCAGGGAACTCCGTCGCGGTCTGCCCGATGGCGGATTGAAGCTCGCCCCGGCCGCGCGCGAGCAATATGGAACTCAGTAGTGCCGACGTCTGCCGGGCCAGCGATAACACAAACAACTTCTTCGCCGCGCCCCGGAAGTAGCTCAGCATGGGGTTGTCTTCATCGAAGTCGCTCATGCGCGCGCGCGGGTTTTCCACGGCGGATCGCAATTGGCGCAGATGATCGGTCATGGCGTCGAGGACCAGCCATGTACCGTTGTAGGCGGCCTTGCGGTCGTCCCAGTCAAGCGTGGGCGAAAGGTAGCCGAAGCGAACATCGGCTTCCTGTTCTGTCAGCGACTCCCAAAACTCTTCATCGTCCGGGTCGAACAATGCCATGCGCTGGACGTAAAACGCCAGTTCGTACTCGATCAATTCGTGGTCCAGTCGGGGTGGTAACACGGGCTGGTGCCGCCAGCGTTCAAGCATTCGGTCGGGCGGCGGGTTGTCGCCCGCCATGGCGCCCAGGTAGCCGTGGCACGTGCGCTCGACGCCCATGATGATCATCATGTCGACCAGCGCGCACGGGTGATCCCATTTCTGGATCAGTTGCAGGGCCATGTCCAGCTCGCTCCAGGCTGCTTGCCAGTCACCCGTCCAGCGCAGTACCGCAACGCGATGGAGCAGCATCTTGAACGCGAACAGCGGCGGGATCACATCAAACCAGACGGCCCCATCGTCGAAGTGCGGCGGACGGCTGACGTGGGCGTACGCCAGCATCGCGTGGGCTTCGTCGGCCAGGTTCGATGTTGCAGCCAGGTAGTCGTCGAGTTCTTTCTCTGTCGGGGTGGGTTCTTCGCCCGGCTTCAACTCGTAGCCGACAAGGCTGTTGGCCCAGTCGCATACCTTGCCGGTCACGGCCGGCTCGTTGTTGCAGTTTTCAATCCACTTGGGCAGCGCTGTCTGGTTGCAGTCAGGCGGCAGCATGTCCGTGTACCACGCGGGCCAGTCGTTGACGCCGGCATAACGCGCCTGCGCCTGTGCCAGTTCCTGCGTGTAGCGGTCGCGCGAATCACGAATCCCGGATTGCCTGTGCGTGTCCAGAACGACGAGCACACCCAGCGCCAGCAGGACCAGCGTGATCGCGACCACGACAATGATCCGCCACTTCCCGCGCGCCTTCCGTGGTCGTGTCGCGGCGTTCAGTTCATCCAGGGACTCATCTTCCGGTGGTGGCTTCATGGCTTCGTCCTGCGCTTGCGAGGGTTGGACCCTCGGCGGGTTTGATGTTCCGCATGACGTAGCCTTCCTGGCCGGAGTTGTGGTCGCGGAAGGCTTTTGCGACTTCGGGTGTGTTGCGCCAGCTTATGGCGAGCCCGTTGGCGGTGGGGGTGCAGACCAGGTCGGGGTACTCGGCGTCGGGCCGGATGGCCTCGGCCAGCGGCGTCCCGGCGGCTTCCGCGCGGCGCAGGCGAAGCGCCAGCTCGATGCGCTGATCATACAGGCCCAGTTGCGCCTGCAGGGTTTCCGCATCATAGAGGACTTCGCGGATTGCTTGATTCGTTGTCGCAGGCGCGTGGCCGCTTTCGAGCGCGTCCAGAGCCGGTTGCAACTCGTGGACGTAGTCGGCGTGGCGGCGGTAGAGCCGCGCCGTGAAGAAGAACTCGTCCTCGGGGTCGATGAAGATGTTTCGGTCCACGGTCCAGCTGAACCAGTGTTCGTACTCTTGAAAATAACTGTGCAGCTCCGGGTCCGTGTCGACGGGCAAACGCCCGTCAAGCTGAAGGTACAGCGCGAGATCGGATTCCAGCAGGCGCGCGGGATCTACGTGGCCGGCAGAGGGCGAATCGGAGTAATCCCAGTCGGCCGGTGGGGCCGTGCACTCACACAACTTCAGCAGGCAGTCCGTGGCCAGTTCGTTGTAAGCGCCACTGTCGATTTCCTCGCCTTGAATCAGCGGCGTGCGCATGCGCCGCGCGATCTCGAGGCAGCGCCGGACGTCCGCCCACATGCGCTTGCTGTCACCGATGCAATGCGCCACGTAAATGCGGTAGCGCAACATGCGCCACCCGCTGAGCGTCCAGGCGCCGCCGGGTTCCCAGCCGGTCAGCGCTTTGCCGCTACGGAATTCGGGCAGGCCGAGCAGTTGATCGTAGCTGGCGAGTTCATCCGCGTGCGCCGCAAGGTCGTCGGTGCGTTTCAGCCAGCCTTCCAGAAGCAGCGCCGGTGGCAGCCCCTCGGCCTTCCCGTCCTCGAAACAGTTTTCGATGGCGAAGAGGGACACGTTGTCGAGCGGCGGCCGGCTTTCGTCGCGGCGTTCGATTTCGCGGTTCCAGCCACGGAACGCGTCAGCGCCGCAACTGCCATTGACGCGGTCGCGGTACCACTGCTCCCAGTCGTCGACGCCCGCGAAGCGGGGCGCAGCCTCGTGCTCGGCGCCGCGCAGCTCGCTTTTCGCCTGGGCGATGTCGCACTGCCGCCAGGCCTCGACGGACACGCTTGCCAGCCCGAGCATCACCACGACGGCGCCGACAATCAGCGCGATGCGGCGGCGTTTTCGGCTGCGGCTGCCCATGCTGCTCCATGGCAGGCGGGCGCTGAGCATTCGCTTAGCGCCCGTGTTTGAATTGACCGCTCCGGCGGGGCGGCCTCTCTCTCGTCTGCGGCGGTGGGGGGGATAGCCGCGTTGGTGACGAGCGAGGCCAGGGCCCCGCGGCGGGTGGGAAGCTCCGGCGTGCCGGTTACTTCTCTCCCACACCCTCAAGATACGCCACGGGCGCGCGGCGCGCGATTACAAGGGGGCCGATGCTTTGTAGGACTGGCGCTGCAATCAGGTGTCGGCGAGGGTGAGCCCGTGGCGGTGGAGGGCCTCTTTGATCTCGGCTACGCTTTCGTCGCCGAGCCCGGTTCTGCGCACGGCTGTTTCGGTGGTCAGGGTCAGGTCGCGGATGCGCTCGACGCCGATCGCGCGCAGCTTCTTGTTGATGCGCAGGGGCAGCTCCAGCAACTCAAGCGGCTCGCCCAGCACGTCGGTCTCGATGCTGCCGCTGTCCGGCAGTTCGTTCTGGCGCAGGCGCTCGGCCATCATGGCGCGGGCGATGGTGTAGGACTCACGCGCGAGTTCTTCGGGGGATTCCCATTCGCGGTCCTGAAGCAGGGCCTGCATGGCGGCCGTGGCGAAGTTGTCGAGTTGCGTGCTGGACACAGTCTCTCCCGGTTGGCCTGACCCTAAGAAACTAACCCCTTCGGCGTACATGTTCAACGCAATCTGGCCGGCGTAGTCTTCCAACTCGACGCCCAACCCGTCGGTGACGCGGTCCACGTAAGCGGAATAGGCCGCGATCTCGACAATGTTAAGAATGTCCGCGTCGCTGAAACCGAACGCGCGCAGTTTGTCGGCGTCCTCGCATAGCAAGGCGGTCGGGGAGCATTCAGGCTTTGCAGCCTGAACTCGATGGATGGCTATTGCGGCAGAATTGTTGTGACAGACTCGCCGCTTTTGATGCTGACCGTTTTCGTCCAGTCCGGACCCGCCGGCTGGAAATTCCCGTTATAGTCAACCACGATCATCAGCATGTAATCGCCGACGGGCAGGCGGTCGAACACGGCGGAGGCCTCGGCTAATTCTATCATCTGCCCCAGCCCGACCAGCGCCTGGCTGGTTCCACCGTCCGCGTTGGTATAGACCGGTGTGACGCACGCATAGTACTTGACCCCCGCCCGTCTGGATGCATTTCCGACAGTCACCGTAAGGCTTCCGCCGGCAAGCGGTTTCAGCCCTTTGATGATGTAGCCTTCGTCTGCTGAGCCTTCAATATTTGACGGCCTGCACAGTCCCCGACTTGCAGAGAAAATTGTCCAACCGGCCGGGTCAAGTTGGGACAACTGGCATGGGAACTGGGCGCTGCCGTTACTTCGCGTGGTCTGGCGGTCCAGCATGCGCGTATAGCCGCGACTTTCGCACATGGCGATCGACCACGCGACGAGCGGTTCGATCCCGCTGGTGAAGATGATGCAGTCGGCAAGCCCGGCATCTGATTCATCAGTACAGCGTACGTGTACCGTACGATATGCACCGACTTGTACGCGTACATCTTCATTGGGCTTGACGCCATGATGGGCCGAGACCGACAACTCGCCAAAGTCTGACACCAGCAATGCCGAGTAGTCGCCGGGTTCCCGCACTTTCGTCAGGAGGCGCGAGAACGCTTTCAGCGTTGACTCGCCAACGTCGCAGTCGAATTTCCCCACGTGGGATCGAGGCACAACGGCATGCTGGATCGATGGCACTGAACGGATGCCGGTCGGCGCATCCGAGTCCCGTGCCATACCGGGCCCTTCCAGTTGGAATACGAGCGGGTCATTGAGTTCCGCCGGGACGACGAAGCGCACGACATCATTGCTTTCGTCCGGGTTGTACGCCCGAAGCCTCGCTGCGGGCGGGTTAAGTTCCTTGGGCAACGCGACGCCCGGCTCGAGCTTGCAGATGGCGCCTTTGCACGCCGGCAGACCTGCGAACGTAATGGTGCCGGTCGAGTCAGAGTACCCGTGAAGCGCCGCCGCTAACCGCGTCATCGAATTGGCGTATTGAAGCCCGGGTCGCGCGATTACCTGAAAGTCCTGCTGCGGCGTACCGTTCGTGTCTTGGACGATCACCTTTATGGTCCAGTCATAGGTCACCACACCGGCGTAAAGAGAATAAGACGACAAGCCCCCCGCGAGGTGCGCGTGGCCCACAGCAATGATTCCGCCGGCAGCCCCCGTCAGCGTACCACCGTTTCGCAAAGCCAGAATTCGGAACGACACATCGCATTCGGTGGGAATCGCCGGTGCGGTTATCTTGATGGGGGAAGCATCGCCGGGGTAGGATGCATTGACCGTGAGGTCGTTGCCGCTCGAACCCCAGTCCTTCAGCTGAATCGCGTACCCTATCTCTGTGGCGGGATCGTTTAGGGCCGATCCGGTGACGTGTGCGACGGAAGCCAGGACATCATCCGGCGTTTGTGTGTCGAATTCGATCACGACTTCGACGTCCGCTTTCAGACTGAGTTCTACGATTTCGCCGCGTTCGGGTGCCCGCCCTTCAATGGACGACTGGATTGGATTCGCCCCTTCCGGTTGTGGCGAGTCGTAAATCCGCTCAAACACGAGTTGCAGCGGCGGAACGTGTAGTTCCTGCTGTATCCGATGGCTTAACGACACTGTATGAAAGAAGTCCACTCGGCTGGAGACGTCATTGCCCATCGGTAGGGCCCGAATGCTCACCGACAAATCCGTACCGCCCCCTAGATCGGCAACGAGCCGAATCGGGATCAAGGCGTAAACCAGGATTGCAGGCGCCTCCGACTTGTTGCCCCAGACTGAGACCCGGCCGTCTTTGGCTTCGAACCAGATGCGGCTGGATGCCGGAAAGTAGACGTCATCCGTGGAACGGTAGGAGTACTTCCCGTCGGATAATTCGCCGCGTAACTCGGCCTCGTCATCGGAAAGCAGCAGATGCGCTGTTGTTACGTCCTCACCCGCGCTCGTGGTCAGCGGGACAATGATGCCGTCACCTAACGGCTGGTCAGGGGAACTGAGCCACTTAACGGGGAGGCGGAAGTTCGCAACGGCTTCGGCCTGTGGCGCAGGCGTCTCATGCAGTCCGGAGTCGGTGTTGGAGCCGTCCCCTGCAGGGGACGGCCCTGCGTTGATCTTGCCTGCGTCCGGGCGCACGTAGATTGGCGCCGACGCGGTCGTGTCGGCAGTCTCCGTTGTCAGCCATACCTTCACCGAAAGCCAAGCCGCGAACCCACCTAGAAATGAAAGTGCGACAACAGCTGCCAGCACTCTCGTCCGGGAATTTCCGGCTGGCGTACGCGACTTGGCTGATTGCTCCCTCTGCATGGTCCGTGCGCCTCATTCGAGACATTCGGGGCCGTGATCGTTTCGGGGGCTCTTTTGCACGGCCCGTGTGCTACGCCAGTGCCGTGCTCGCGGAAATGGCGTGGTTCAAATCCCCATGAGCGTATCATGCCCGATACCGGCGTCGATCATCCTTCTGCCTTTCGCAGCCTGCTTGGCGGACGTGCTTCTCCTTTCCCATCCTGCTGGTATTCCTGCCCCAGCGATGAGCCGGAATGAGGGGCTCGGGCGCGTTCGTGGTTCGTGAGATGAACCTTCACAGGAATCCGTCCCCGTGGGGACAGCGCCACTTCCCGCGAGACACTCCAGTTCGGGGCCAGAGTTGAATGCAACGGGGACAGGTACCGAAAGTACCTGTCCCCCTGAAGTTGCCACGCGATGCAGCGGTCTAGAAAGTGTCGCGCTGGGTGATGGCTGCGATTTCCTCAAGCGTCGTCTGGCCGAGGATCGCCTTGCGGACGCCGTCCATGCGCAGGGTGCGCAGCCCGCCGCTTTGTACGGCGTCGCGTTTGATTTCGCCGGCCGCGACCTTCTCGACGATCTGCTGCTTGATGTGTTCCGTAATCGGCAGCACTTCGTGGATGGCGGTTCGCCCGGTGTAGCCGGTCTTGAAGCAGGCTTCGCAGCCGTCGCCGTGCCACAGCTTGCCGTTGGGAAGGTCGGCCGTGGTCAGGTCGAACCCCTTGAGCTCAAGCTCGTCCGGTACGTACTCGGACTTGCATTCCTTGCAGACGCGGCGCACCAGGCGCTGGGCCACCACGCAGATCACCGACGACGAAACCAGGAACGGCTCGACACCCAGGTCCACCAGTCGCGTTACGCTGGACGGCGCGTCGTTGGTGTGCAGGGTGCTGAACACCAGGTGGCCGGTGAGGGCCGACTGGATGGCGATGTGACCGGTTTCCAAGTCACGAATTTCGCCGACGAGGATGACGTCCGGGTCCTGGCGCACGAAGCTGCGCAGCGCCTTGGCGAAGGTCAGTCCCTTCTTCTCGTTGACCTCGACCTGGCTGGCGCCCGGCATCTGGTACTCGATCGGGTCCTCGATCGTGAGGATGTTGATGTCGGGGCGGTTAATGTTGCCGATGGCCGCGTACAGCGTGGTGGTCTTGCCTGAGCCGGTCGGGCCGGTCAGCAGGATGATGCCGTTGGAGTAGCCGAGGTAGGTGCTGAACATCTCCTCGTTGTCCGGCATGAAGCCGATGTCCGCGAGGTGGAACTGCTTGTTGTTCTTTTCGAGCAAGCGGATGACCACGCGCTCGCCGAAGTTGGTCGGCACGGTGCTGATACGCAGGTCGATCTCGGCATCGCCCATCTTGACGCTGGCGCGCCCGTCCTGGGGCAGGCGGCGTTCGGCGATGTCCATGCGCCCCATCACCTTGATGCGCGCGACGATGGCGTCCTGCAGCTTCTTGCTGGGCGTCATCACGTCGTAAAGCACGCCGTCAACGCGGTAGCGCACCTGCAATTTGTGCTCGCTGGGCTGGATGTGAATGTCCGACGCGCGCATGCGCAGCGACTGGCTGAAGATGGTGTTCACCAGCTTAATGATCGGCGCCGCCGTGGCGATGTTCAGGATGTCGGTCTTTTCGTCGAACTCGACGTCGCTTTCGAGCATGCCGGCGCGTTCGAGTTCCGATTCGACCTCGTCGCTGACCTCGGTCTTCTGGGCGAAGTTCTTGTTGATCAGCTCGTTGATTTCGACGCGCGGCGCCAGCACCGGCTCGATCGGCTTGCGCAGCAGCCCGGCCAGCTCGTCCATCGGGTACAGGTCGAGCGGGCGGCAGGTGGCCACGCGCACGCTGCCGGCTGATTCATTCAGCGCCACAAGGTTGTAGTTGCGGGCGAAGGCGGAGGGGACTTTCTCGGCGAATTTCGGGTACGGCTTGTAGGCGCTCAGGTCTTCCTCGTACGGGAGCCCCAACTGGTCGCTGAAGAACTGGAGCATCTCGGACTCGCCGAGAATGCCGGATTCGATCAGGGCCGAGTCCAGCTTTTCGCCGCTCTCCTTGGCCTTGGTCAGCAGGTTCTCGACCTTGTCCTCACGGACGCCGCGTTCTTCGATCAGGTAACGTGCAAGCAGTTGCGACATGGGTGACCCCAACAGGAACCGGTGCGGTCTTCATATGACCGCGGGATTTTAACGCCCGTTGCGGCAACGGGTTGGGGAAAAAGCCCCCCGCATCAGGCCGCGGATTCGCTGGATTCGGCTTGCTCGGCATCATGGCGCTGGCGGGCGGCCTCGGCTTCGGCGGCGGTTTCCACGGCGGTTTTGAGCTTGTCCAGTTGCTCTTCGGCGACGGTGATCTTGTCGAATGTGACGCCGTCCACACGGTAGCGCATCAGCATGTAGGTCAGCACGTCGCAGGACAGCCCCACGACCATCCACCATGCCGCCAGCACGAATATGCTGCTCCAGAACACTACGCCGATCGCGAACGCGGCCGGGCTGGCTTCGAACGTGCCGGCGCCGTTGGCCGCGGCTTCCTGGACGGCGTGCCGCGCCAGGTCGCCCTGCCCGACCAGCCACAGCGCGCCCCCGACCATGCCCCAGAGTACCGCCAGCGTGGCCGCGCCGACCGCCAGCGAAGCCGCCATCACGCCCAGCTTGGCGGCCAGGTAAGCGAAGTAGCGCCCGGGGCGCTGCATGACGTAGCTCATGGCGCGGCTGAGGGCTTCCAGGTGGTCGCGCCCCTCGATGACCGCGGCCGGGCCCATCAACGGCGCCGAGGCCGCGCCCACGACCAGGAACGCCGCGCCGAACACCACCACCATCAGCACGATGGGAAGCGACAGCCCGACCACCACGCCGCCCGCGATGCCGGGGATGTAGGTCAACAGCGACCACAGCATCAGCAGCAGCAGGCACAGACCGGGCAGGATCAGCACCATCAGCGGCACCAGCGCGGCCTGCCGGTTGAGTTGCGGGATGCTGGGGTTGCGGTCGCGTTCGTCGCGGGCGATGTCCATGGCGGCGCTGCGCTGCACGGGTGCGCACAGATAGGCGAAGCCGACCCACCAGCCGCACATGACGCAGCTCCAGACGAATGCGCTGAGCGGGGTAAGCGGCGCGTGCGAGATCAGGTACCACGCGCCGGCGACGCCTTCCGGCGACAGCAACTGGCCCTCGATGCGCCAGGACAGCAGCCCCACGACGCCCATGGATACAAGCAGGGTCCACGTCAGGGCGGCGCCGGCCTGGGTGACCCGCCTGAGGTCAAAAGCCAGCCCGAACGCGGCAGACATGTCGCGGACGTCATGCCGAAGCATACGCATCGACGAAGTCTATTGGGCGTGAGACCACGGTCAAGCGCTGTTGACCGCAGGCCCCGCACCCCCTAAATTTCAACAGGGGCCGGCGGCAAATCATGGCAGCGAAACCGAAGCGAAAAACCGGGCCGATAACCCGGGCCTTCCTGAAAGGTCTGTCGATCATCCTGCCGGCGATCATCACGATCGCCATTTTTGCGTGGGCCTGGGACATCCTGCGCGTCTACGTCGTCGAGTCGACCATCCAGGCCATCGACGCCGTCAAGGTGTACCCGGCTCGCAAACTCAGCGACGAAGAGCTGCAGTACCTTCCCGACGAGTTCTTCAACGTGGTCAAGAACGGCAACGGCGAGCCGGTACCGGAGGTCATCCACGCCGAGATCAACCTGAAGCGCACGCCGCGCGTGATGGACCTGCCGGTCGCCTACCACGGCATGACCCCGCCCGGCAAGGAACGCAGCGTGCTGCAGGCGATCCTCGACGCCAACAAATGGTCGCGCGAGTACGACCCGGTCAGCGGGCGCGTGGTTTCCTACAACTGGTTCGACTACCTGCTGGCCAGCGTGCTGGGCTTAACCCTGGTGGTGCTGCTGGGCTTCCTGGCACGCAACTTTATCGGGCGGCGGTTCGTGGCGCTGCTGGAATGGTTCGTGACGCGCGTGCCGGTCGTGCGCTCGATTTACCCGCACGCGAAGCAACTGGTCGAGTTCTTCTTCACCGACAACAAGGCCATCGAGTTCGATACCGTGGCGGTCTGCGAGTACCCGCGCCACGGGCTGTGGTCGATCTGCTTCGTGACCGGGGCGGGGCTGAAGACGATCCAGGACCATATCGGCCAGCGCACGGTGACGGTCTACGTGCCGAGCTCGCCCGCGCCGATGACCGGCTACACCATGATCCTGCCGGCCGACGACGTGATCCAGGTGGACATGAGCGTCGAGGAGGCGATGAAGTTCGTGATTTCGGGCGGCGTGCTGGCCCCGAAGGACGAGTTGATCCGCCCGGCTTCCGGCCCGCAGTACGCGCTGACGCGCACCATCAACGAGCAGATCCGCAAGCGCCAGACGGCCATCCTGCAGAAGTCGCGCGCCCTGAAAAAGATCGAGCAGGAGGTCACGGACGAATCGGACAAGGACAGCAAGGAAGAAAAGAAAGAAGAGAAGTCCGAGGCCGAAACCCGCGAAGTCGAGGTGAAGAAGGACGAACAGCCGGCCGGCGAAGAAAAGTAATCAGCCGGGCAGCCGGTCGAGCATTCCCTGCCACATCCCGGGCGCGACTTCGAGTTCATGCAGCTCGCAGTTCTGCACGAAGGTGGCCCACGCGCCCTCCGGTTTTTCGCCGCGCGCCAGCTTGAGCAATCCGCCGAACACTCGCCCGTGGCCTACAACCAGCGTGTTCTCACCGGTTTCGAGCCGGGCCAGCGTTTGCAGTACGCGCGTCACAGCCTGCAGGATGCTCTCGCCGTTCGGCGGCACGAAATCCCAGGTGTTCAGCAACTGCTGCGCGGCCTCTTCCGAGCCGGCGTCCTTGACCAGTTGCTCGCGTTCCTTGTCGCGGCGCTCGTTCAACCCGGCGTCGCGTGTGAGCGGGATGTCCAGCCCCTGCAACGCAAGCTCGGCGGTCTGGATCGCGCGCGGCAGCATCGAGCACAGGGCGCGCTCGATGGGCAAATCGCGCAGGCGTGCGTTCAACGCCGCGGCCTGTTCGCGCCCGTGTTCGGAAAGCGGTGAATCGGGATCGCCCTTGGTCCAGAATCCGAGCTGGTTCAGCGACTCGCCGTGGCGTGCCAGCCAGTAGCGCGCCATCTTTACCCCGTGACGATGATTTCGTGCGCGACGCCGCCGCGCTCGGTTTGCTCGAGGATGAACTCGATTTCCTGGCCCGGTTTGAGCTCGATGATGCCGTCGCTGCGGATCGCGCCGTAGTGCAGGAACACCTCGGCGGCGCCCTTGCGCGTGGCGTAGCCGTAGCCCTTGCGGGGGTCGTACCACTTCACGGTGCCGCGTGCTTTGACTCGTGTGATAGGCATGGCGCGATCATCCGGGATTGCGTCTCAACGATCAAGTGGCATGTAGGGACACGATGCATCGTGTCCCTACGCCAGTTCGGCGGCGAGTTCCTGGCGGCGGGCGAGGTCGGCGTACAGTCCACCGGCGGCGCGCAACTCGGCGTCTGTGCCGCGCTCGGTGATGCGCCCGTGGTCGAGCACGATGATCTCGTCAGCGTGGGCGACCGTGCTGATGCGCTGGGCGATGATCAGGGTGGTGATCTCGCGCGTCTCGGTTTTCAAGTTGCGCAGGATGCGTTCCTCGGTGTCCGTGTCGACGGCGCTCAGGCAGTCGTCCAGCACCAGGATCGTCGGCTGCGCCGCCAGCGCCCGCGCGATGCTGGCGCGCTGCTTCTGTCCGCCGCTCAGGTTCACGCCGCGCTCGCCCAGCATGGTGTCGTAGCCCTTGGGCAGCCCGAGAACCTCTTCCTCGAACTCGGCGGCACGGGTGAAGCCGCGGATCAGTTCGTCGCGTCCCTCGGCTTGGGGCTCGATGGCCAGCCCGATGTTGTTGGCGATGGTGTCGCTGAACAGGAAGCTGTCCTGCGGCACATAGCCTATGAAGTTGCGCAGTGTGTGCGGGTCGTAGCTCTCGATCGGCTTGCCGTCGATCAGGATGCGCCCTTTCGTCGGCGCGATCAGGCGCAGCAGCAGGCTCGCGACCGTGGATTTGCCGCTGCCGACCTGCCCGACGATGCCGATGGTCTTGCCGGGCGGGACCCGGAAATTCACGCCTTCGAGCGCCCACGGCAGGTCCTCGGCGTAGCGCAGGCTGACGTCTTCGAGCACGACTTCGCCGCCGATGCTCGCGGGTGCATCGCCGCCCGGCACCTGCGCGGCGTCCGGTTCGTGCTGCAGCAGCGCATCCAGGCGTTTCAGGCTGGCGCTGGCGCGCACGAACAGCATCGTCACCCAGCCCAGCGCAATCATCGGCCAGTACAGGCTCAGGTTGTAAAGGATGAACGCCGCCAGGTCGCCCGCACTGAAGCGCCCGGCGCTGACCTCAACGGCGCCGAAGTACATGATGATCAGCACCCCGAAGCCGGAGAAACCCCAGATGCACGACTGGAACAGCGCCTGGTTGCGCGCCTGGCCGAGCTTGTTTTTCAGGTAGGTCTCGCCGTGCCTGCGCAGCTCTTCGATTTCGAATTGCTCGCGGCTGAAGGCCTTCACCACGCGCGCGCCGGCGAAGTTTTCCTGCGCGCGGGCGGACAGTTCCTGCAGGTCTTCCTGGCTGGCCAGGCTGTACTTGCGCACGCGCGGGTTGAACCAGATCGTCGCGCCCGTCAGCGCCACCAGCGGGATCAGCGCCAGCCACGTCAGCGTCGTGTTCAGGCTGAACATGATCAGCAGCGACATCGGGAACAGGAACAGCGTGCCGCCGATGTACATCACCGCCGGGCCGATCATCATGCGCACGGCCTCGACGTCGCTGGTCATCAGGCTCATGATTCCGCCGCTGCGTGTATTGTCGAAGAAGCCGGCGGGCATGTCCTGCAGGCGCGCGTACATGCGTTTCTTGAGGGCGTACTCGGTGCGGCGCGAAATGCGGATCAAATAGAAGCGCTTCATGAACGTGCACACGGCCAGCAGCAGCGCCAGCACTACCACCATGCCCAGGCACAGCAGCACGAAGTCCATGTCCGCCTTCATTTCGCCGGGCAGCAGGGCCACGGCGGCGCGCCCGGCGATGCCTTCATCGACGCGAAAGCCGTCCGGCGAGGCCGCGTCGACGGCAAGCTTGATGTAGATGGGCGAAATCGTCTGGAACAATGAGCCGAGAATCAGCGCGACCATCCCGATGACGAACCAGCGCAGGTTCGCCTTGTACTGGGCGATGATGAATCGAAACGTTCGCACGTGCCGCCTATGGAATCCGCCGCGAGGCTAGCATGAAACGTAATGCCGGGAACGGGCTATTCCCCAGCTTTCCGGGCTTGCAAAACTTCGTTGACCCAGTTGACGTGCATCTCGGCGCCGCTGAGTACTTCGCCGTCGAAGATGCGCCACTCGTCGCCGTAGCGCACCACCACCTTCCGCACCACGTAGGCCAGCGTCTGCCGCTGCAGGCGCATGGTGCGCTGCGTGTGGATGTTCACGTTGACGACCGCCAGCGTCGGCCTGATGAACTGGACGGTTTTCGTTGCCTCCAGCCACAGGCGTGTGGCCGGGCCCAGCGCCCGTGCCGCCCGCCAGTAGGCCGCGAATGACGCGCGGCTGTCGAAGGCGAAGCGTTTCACGCTGACCGGGTCCTGCTCGACGACGGACGGCGCGGCGCGCGTGTAGTTGTCGCGGTCCTGCGGCGTGAGCAATTTCCAGGCCCGGGTGTTCGCGCCACGGTTGGCGTTGCGGACGAAATCGCGCACGCAGTTCAGCGGGGTGTCGACACTGCTTTGCGCGAAGGCCACCAATAGCCTGACGAACACGTACGTCGGCCCCGCCGCCGTCAACAGCAGCGCAAAGGGCGAAGGGCCCACGAAATGCGAGACCATGGCAATGTCGAAAATCAGTACGGCGCCGGCCAGCACCGCGAGCCAGAGGAAGCGACGGTTTTGCCCCACGGGGTCGTCGTAATTCTCGCCGTCGAGCCAGCGGTTGAGTTTCCAGGCTGCACGCTGCCGCGCGACCTCGACGTCGTCGTAGACGAACATCGGGCCGACCTTGCGCGCATCGGGCACGCGGCCGTACGGGTTCAGGTTGATCGGTGGCTGATCCGGCGAAATCTACCCCCAAGCCGTTATTTTAGCCTACCCGCACCGAACGCTCACCACTTTTCAACAGGACGCAGTGTTGGAGCCCGAAGCGTCAGCGAAGGGGCACGCGCCACAGGCGCGAACTCGCTGCTTCGTGTCGTGGTGGTTGCTAGTCCTCTTTGTCAGCCTGCTGTGCGATTGCCCAGCGAACGTCCAGTTCCTCTGCGCCTTGCAGCTCGCCATTGAAGATCCGCCACTGGTCGTTGACCTTCACCAGCAGCTTGCGGACTCGAATCGATTTGACTTCGCGCGGGATCAGGGAAAACACGAGCATTGCCACGCTCAGCAGCATGCCAAGCAACATCGGTCCAACGACAAACACTCCCAGTATCATCTTGGAGGGGTTGGTCTTTGAGATGAGAAAGAGGATCACCATGCCTGCCAACGAGCCCAAACAGCCGACGATGGAAGGAGCCGAGGCAAGCAGCAGCGCCGCGAATCGGTACCAGCGAATTTTCAACTCACTTTCAACGACGGCTAGATTTGGCGCCAGTTGGGCAGACTTCAGGTCAAGAAAGCGCACTAGTTTCACGTAGCGAAAGCGGGCGCCGGAGACGGCTTGCCAGTAGGCACTAAAAGCGTGGGGACTGTGAAATGAGTAAGACTTGTCCGCCGGCTTTGCACCTGACATCAGCGCGATGGGTGTCCTTTGCAGTGGTGCCATACGGTCCGTTCGAAGCAAAAATTCGAATACTAGGCGGTGGCCACCGTTGAGGGCGAACTTCAGGTAGTGAGTGAACATGCGTTTCGGTGTGGCAGTTGCCGGCGTGAAATAGAGGCGAGCGGCCATCCACACGGACAACGGCAACACGATGGCAGGGACTGCAATCGCGGAGTTGTGTTCCCACGCAGACAAGTCCAAGGCGGCATTTACGCCAAGGATGGTGGCAATCAGCGCGAGTTGAATGGAAGCGATCAGTACGAGGCGGAGGGCCAACTTCCCCGGGTTGTAGCGGTCTTCACGCTGTTGGCCGTTCCGCAACTCCTCCAACCGCGTGCGGGCGGCGTCGATACAGTCTTTGATTTCGTAGTCCGTACGATACGAGGCAGCAAGCGGTTGCGTGTACCACGCGCCGTAGGGCTGCATCTCGGTGTCAATCGCGGTTTCCATGGGCACGCTAGTTCGCGGCGGCGGCGGTTTGTTCTTCCTTTGAACCGAGCACTCTTAAATCGCCTTCGAGCAGCTTGGCGATCGGCTTGGTGAAATCGCGCTGCTGCAGGACGATCTTGAGCACGGCCGTGAGCGGCGTCGCAAGGAACATGCCGGGGATGCCCCACAGCAGCCCGAACAGCACCAGCGTCAGGATCACCACCACCGGGTGAATGCCGAGCGAACTGCCCATCACCTTCGGCTCGACCACGTTGCCGATGATGAACTGCACCGCGGCCGGCAGCCCGATCGCCAGGATGATCACGACCAGCGAATAGTCGCCCAGCAGCACCACCGGCACCGGCAGCACGTTCGCGATCACCGAGCCGATGTTCGGGATGAAATTCAGCATGAACGCCAGCACGCCGAACACCAGCGCGAACTGCACGCCCAGCACCGCGAGGATCAGCCAGGTCAGGAAGCCGGTCAGCGCCGACATCGCGACTTTCGCCAGCACGTAGCGCTGGATGCTGAGCTCGACCTTCTCGAGAAACTCCGGCCCCTTGCTGCCGCCGACCGCTTTGCCCGCGAGCATGAACATCAGGAACAGGAACACCAGCGCGCCCTGGCTCAGCACGTTCATCAGCGCGGAGACCGTGCCGGACAGGTAACTCTCGGCGAAGCGTTTCGGCATCTCGTTGATCGCGCCCTCGACCTGCTCCTTCGTCACGCCGAGGTCCTGCAGCGGGGCCCATTTCAGCGCCTTGGCGGACAGCTCGACGATCTTGTGCTGGTAGTCGCCGGCGTTGGCGGCGATCTGCGCGATCGACGCCGCGATCACCGTCCACATGCCCACGAACACGATCAGCCCGATCAGCGCCGTCGTGGCCACCGCCAGCCAGCCCGGGAACTTCCAGCGTTTGCGCTGCCAGTTCACAAGCGGCGCCAGGCTGAAATGAAAGAAGGCCGCGATCACGAACGGGATCAGCGCGCTGGACAGGTAGTACAACCCGGCACACACCACGCCGGTTGCAAGGATGAACAGGCAGATCGTGCGCGTGCGTTCGAGCGATCCCGCTTCGGTGGTCTCGGTCATGTCTCTCCTTACAGCAAGGGCGACAGCAACTGGGCGAGTTGCTGCAACAGCTTCAACAGCATCGGGCGCGCGCGCCAGCCCTCAAGGGTCAGCAGGCGCGACGATTTCAGGTAGCGGTCCTGCAGCGCCCGCACGTCGCCGGTGAACGCGCCGCTGTACACCAGCAGCGAGACCTCGAAGTTCAGGTAAAAGCTGCGCATGTCAAGGTTGACCGAGCCGAACATCGCCACCTCGCCATCGACGGTGATCGCCTTGGTGTGCAGTAACCCGCCCCGGTACTGGGCGATCTTGATGCCCTGCTCGAGCAGTTCCTCGAAGTAGGCCTGGCTGGCCAGCTTGACCAGGTGCCCGTCCGGCTTGAACGGGACCACCAGCGTGACGTCAACGCCGCGCCCGGAGGCACTGACCAGCGCCTTCATCATCGCGTCGTCGGGGATGAAGTACGGCGTGGTCAGCACCAGCTCGCGTTGCGCGCCGTAGATGGCCGTCAGGATCAGTTCCTGGATCGCCGATTGCGGCAGCCCCGGGCCCGACGGCACAACCTGCACGACCGCGTCGCCCGTCGGCCGGTTGCGCCGCAGGTCGAGCTGCTCGCCCATGTGCTCGACGCCTTCAAACGTCTCGAACTCCCAGTCGCCCAGCAGCGTCAGTTGCAGCGCCTCGACGGCGGGGCCGGTCATGCGCGCCATGGCGTCGACCCATTCGCCGACGTCCTCGTCCTGCTTGAAGAGACGTGGGTCCGCGAGGTTCTGGCTGCCGGCGTAGCCGATCTCGCCGTCGATCACGACGATCTTGCGGTGATTGCGCAGGTCGAGGCGCTCGAACACCGCGCGCACGACGCCGACGTCGAGCACCGTCACGATCTTTACGCCGGCCTTCTTCAGCAG
>JAGQRI010000224.1:17162-25636 GCA_020425515.1 Planctomycetota bacterium
GGCCTGCACGACGTCGTTCGCGCGCCCGCCCGGCTCCCAGATGTAGAACTGCAGGTGCACGCTGCTTTTGGCTGCGTCGATGTCCTGTACCAGCCGGTCGAAAAAGTCATCCGGGTTGTCGATCAGTTCCAGCGTGTTGCCGGGCAAGGCCGGTATGCCGACCGTGCCGCGCGCCAGCTTGCGCAGGTTGATCGCGGAAGGGGGCAGCCCGCTGTCGTCGCAGGGGAAGTCTTCGCTGATGCCTTTCAGCCATTGAAGGTAAGGCCCGCGCAGCTCGGTCATGCGGCGCGCGCGCTTGGTGCCCAGGCGGCGCTCGCCGAACAGCAGGTAGATGGCGGCGCCGAGCAGCGGCAGCAGCAGGATCACCGAAAGCCACGCCAGCGTGAAGCCGACCGTGCCGCGCCGCATCACCACGCGGATGCCCAGCACGATCCGGATCACCCAGTCCAGCGCCAGCAGGCTGATCGTGATCCAGTAAGGCCCCTCATGGAAGAATCGCCACATGCCCCGGCCGTTTACGCGAAGTGCGAGGTAGTATAAGCCCGGTCCCGGTTAAACAACTCGTTCAAGGAGAAAGACATGTCGAGTGAAGGTCTGCACGCCCCGCGCGAGCGACTTAGCAAGGAAACCATCGCGATGCACCAGGCGCTGACGTCGCTGATTGAGGAACTCGAGGCCGTCGACTGGTACCGCCAGCGCGCCGACGACTGCGACGACAAGGCGCTGAAGGAAATCCTGCTGCACAACATGCGCGAGGAGATGGAACACGCCAGCATGGTGCTGGAATGGGTGCGCCGCAACAACGAGGACTTCGCCAAGGAACTGAAAGACAACCTGTTCAAAGAAGGCGAAATCGCCGGCCACCACGGCGAGTAGGGCATTTCACCGCGTGGCACAGGCAATCCTGCCTGTGGGGCTGAGCACAGCGAAGCCCGATTCATCGCGGCGAAAGCGCCGCGATCACAGACAAGATTGTCTGTGCCACGCGCACACTGCTGTTTCCGCATACCAAATAGAAACAGGGCCGGGATGATTCCCGGCCCTGTGCATTCCTGCCTGCGGTTTACTTCCAGCGTTCGGGGACTGTCCCCTCCCAGCCGTACTTGTCGAGCTTTACCTTCAGCTCAAGGGTTTCTTCGCCGCGCTTGACGCGCACGGTGAGTTCGGTGCCCGGGTCCATGCTGGCAGCCGTCATGATCAGGCTGGGCAGGTCGCGGACGATCACGTCGCCGTCCTTCACTTCCGCGTCTTCCATGTCGTCGGGCACGTCTTCCGCCACGCCGACGAGGTGCGTGATGATGTCATCCTTCTTGATGCCGGCCTTGGCCGCGGCGCCGCCTTCTTCAACCTCTTCGACGAGCATGCCGCCGCTTTCGAGCCCGTGCTTCTTCCACTCTTCGAGCGGCACCGAGTCACCGGTCAGCCCGAACTTGCCGGCCTTGCCGTGCCAGGTGCGGATGACGTCGTCCTTGAAGAACGCTTCGCCGCCGTAGGGGGAGACCTTGTTGGTTTCGCCCTTTTCGTAAGGGGTCAGCTCGATCTTCTTGGTGCTGGTGTTGACGCTCATCTTCTTGTAGCGCGCCGCCAGCGAGATGCCGACGATGCCGTCGAAGTCGAGCGTGATGCCCTGGCCCTTCAGCATCGGGATGATCATCTTGACCATGTCCGGAAGCTGGTCGCTCATCTTGGGCAGTTCCATCACGGTGGCCGGCAGGTCTTCCTCGATCAGGTTGCCGACCTGGAAGCTCTCGACCATCGTGCTGAGCGCTTCGCCCTTGCCGATGCCCTTGACCGGGTAGCCGAAGCTGGTGGTGCAGCCGAGGTCGTCGCCGAGTTCCTTGCCCAGCGCCAGCAGCATCGAGGCGCCGGTGTCGAACATGAAGGTCTTGTCTTCGCCGTTGACCTTGACGTCGAGGTACCAGTAGGGGACCAGCTCGCCGATCATCGGCAGCTTGACGGTCTTGTACTCGAGGGTCTGGGCTTCGGTCGGGCCCTGGGGCGCGTCCGCGGCTTCGGTGCCGTGGTCGTCGTCGCCATCGCCGCCCATTTCCTGGAACAGGTAGTAGTTGCTCATCGGGGGCAGGGCGGGCGCGCTGAACTCATCGCCGTCGTCCTTTTTGTCATCCTTCTTGTCGTCCTTCTTGGGACCCGGCAGTCCGGGGATGCCGCCGCCCGGGAAGCCGGGCATGCCGCCGCCTTCGAGCATGTTGATGATCATCTCGTCCTGGTCGCGCGGCATTTCGTCTTCGCCGTACTGGGTGAACGAAAGCGTGCTTTCCGAGAAGTCGATGTCGACCTGCTTGATCATCTTGATCACGTTCTGGCCGACGATGCCCATCATGTGGTAGCCGAGGCTGCCGCTCATGTGGTCGAGGTTCATCGAGGCCGCGACGCACTTGCCGCGGGCGTAGTTGCCGATCTCGAGGTTGTCGAGGATCACCATCTTGGCCTCGGCGGTGCCGACGCCCTGGACGCCGCCGCCGCCCGGCATGTCGTGCTTCTCGAGCTTGAGCTCGTCGGCGAGGCGGTCGTTGATGACGCTCTGGGTCGCGCCGCTGTCAAACAGGAACTTGTAGGGGCCTTTGCCGTTCACCTTGACCTGGATGAAAATCAGGCCTTCGAATTCGAACGGTACGGTCAGGCTGTCACTGTCCGGTGCGGCCTCGGTCTTTTTCTCTTCTGCGGGCTTGGGGGCGTCCTGGGCCTGGGTCAAAGTGACCGGCGCAAGCAGCCCGGCCAGCATGACTACGGCCGCCAATGCTTTGGTCCAACGCTTCATAAGGTGTTTCCTCCGAAAGATTTGCATGCCCACCAAGGGTATTACGGCGAAGCTCGGTGCCCGTTACCCAAGAATCAGGCGTTTTACGCGATTGTGCTGATAGTGCGGCCGGGCCAACGACCCTCACGCAAAAAATCCCGCCGTCAGCCCGGCACGCCAGTGCGGGGCCTCCCGCTGCTGCGGGGACAGTCAAAAGAGGGGCAGGTTGCGGTAGCGTGTCAGCCTCCCCTAGGTCTACTCGTCGTCAGGTAAATCGTCACTGCTCCGAGGTAGTTCTTCATTCGCTTCCGGATACCTTGGATCCGGAGTGTCCGCGGGCGGGGTCGTCTCTTCGATGATGGACGCGTCGGCATACTTTTCTGCCAAAAATCTTTCTCGGTAGAGGTAGAAGGCAGCGTCGCAAACCTTGTCCGTGAAGTATGCGTTGAAGCCAGCACTGACAGCAGCACCAAGCCCGGGAATGACAGCAGCCAACTTCGCTTTGGTTAGTCTCACGCCTATCGCTTTTGCTATCTGTTGCACGATTTGAACAAATGCGTGGCGTTCAAGTTCTTTCCAAACTCGCTTCTTGGCTACTTCATGGGCGATCTTGACTAGCTGAGCCATAGCTACTGTCTTTGAGGCGTCGGTTGGGCTTGATGCCTCTCCGAGGACGTGGAGTGCAAACAGTCGTTCCTGCTGGGTGTTCACGTCAAAGCCACAGTACGTTGCGTATTCTCCGATTGCTCGGAGGTTGAGGGATACTAGCGCCACGACGTCTGCAGGAATGCCCGGCAAACCGGCGAGTCCTGTTACGGCGCCCTCCGATGCAGCCAGTGTTTTGTACTTTGCCGCGAGCCAGCCGATGGTGTGATCGACGTTCTCTAGGTCCAGCTTCATAAGGTCTGCGTGGCAAGACACATCGAAGCCAGCATCGCGATACTCTTCAAAAATTGCTTCCTGTCGAACCGACCATTGTGAAAGGTCGTTGGCCATCGAAACCAAGCCTGAAACTGACTTGCGAATCACCGCACCGACTCCCGGCGTGTCTAGGACGAGATCCCCAGCCTTGCTGAGTGGCCAATTCACAAGCTCGCCAATGCGGTCAAACCAACTGATGCTGGGGTCCTTCCATTCGTGGATTGCGATCAGAGCCTTTGACTCATAGTCAGACATGCGCTGAATGCCCATTGCGTCTCCACATTCACGAACCATCGTAGCCATCAATGAAGACGCCGCCTCGTTTCTCGATCTCGGCTCGGATCTCCGAAGCTAGTCGGCCATCGAAAAGGAATGCAACTGAGGTGGACACCTCAATGCTGATCCGGTTTCCGTTAAGTGTCACGGTCCCGCTGATCAGTGTTATCAGCAGTTTCTCGTAAGCAAAGTGTCCCGTGGGGCCCTTGAATTTGAGTGATGCATTGTACTCCTTGCATATCCTGATTGCCTCATCGCGGAAGGAGAGTGCATCTTTCCAATCATATCGTTGGCTGAATTTCATCTCGCCATTCCTTGACGAACCACTCAAGATAGTAAACCAAGAAGGGCTGGGGCTGCTTCTACCGCGACCAGCTCTAAACTGCCCATAGAATGGTCTGCCCCTCTTCGTCGGTTCCAACAACGGTCAAGAAAGGTGCAGGTATGGTCGAAACCCAAGAGCACGCGTTTCTGGATGCGACTGTCTTCGGGATTCAGTTTCGTGACAAGTCGTTTTTCTTCGCATCGAGACTTGGTCTTGAAGGCGGGTTCGGTTTCCCGCATGGCAAAACTCGAATATTCGGCGACCGTTCGCCTCTATGGTTTCGCGACCAGGAGGATGCAGAAAGATACAGAGTACTTGTGCAAAACCACCACGACTATTCGCATCTAGGACCAGTAGTCACGGCCGTTTCATTTTACTGGACCGGAAACCTCAGTGTAGAATATGAACACCAAGCGTACGCGGTCAAATTCATTGGTGCGGGTTTCTTGGCCTTTGACGGTTCATTTTCCGGCGTCTCGTTCATGGGGGGACTAAAAAGGGGTCAGGCTACTTTTAGGAGCCTAAAAATACATGATTCCGGCTGGTCGTGTTTGCTGCCCGTTACACGGTGTTTCGAACTTGCTGGAGTCCGACGGATCACGCGTATCAGTTGCTTTACGCGGCTAGTCCTTGAACTCCACCAGCTCCGTCGTCGAGTCGTTGTACTTGCCCTTGGTTGTCATCTTGACCCACAGGCCCGGGTACTTCTTGCTCATCCATGACGTTGTCGTCGCGTCTTTGACCGACTTGGTGTCCTTGTAGACGATGCATTCCCACTTCTGGCCGGCCGCCTCGATGGTTTCTTCGCCGGTCTTTTCCTGGTTCGCGATCGGGCCGCACCACATGGCGTTGTCGGCGTTGAACTGGATTTCCATCGTGTTGCCGTCGCCGTTGATCGCCTTCTTCTTGGCGTCCAGCGCGATCGTCTTCAGCTTGCACGAGTCGAGCCCGAGGTCGGTAATCTCGTATGAGGTGTAGCCGACCTGCTCTTTGCCCGCGATCATCGACGTGCGCTTCAGCATCCACTTGCGCCCGACATTTTCATACAGCGACCAGTTCAGTTCCGCCTTCGCCGGCGGATCTTCCGGTTCCTCCTTGGCGGGCTGGGCCGAGCCTTCGGGCAGGATGAAGTCCTCGGCGTCGAGAATCTCGTGGGTCTCCTTGCCTTCGCCCTTGTCGTCCTTGTCGCGTTCGAACTTCATCAACTCCTCCTGGTGTCCCGCAAAGCTGACGTAGACCTGCAGCCCGGGGTACGCCTTGCTGATGTAGTAGATGCTCCTATCGACGACGCGCCCGCGGTTCCGGTACGCGATGATCACGTAACAGTCAAAGACCCCCGCCTCCACCTTGATCTTGCGGTCGGCATAGATGGCGTACTGGAAGTCGCCGCGGCGGGCCAACCCCGCATACTTCGCGCCGGGCGGGCCGAAGGGGATATCGTTTTCGCGCACGACCGGGTCGGCCTTCTTGTCGGTGGCGCTGCGGCGCGTGACTTTCTCGGTGGCCTTGGTGCCCTCCAGGCCGGTGATTTCGTGGGTGACTTTGACGGAATCCTGCCACTTGTCATCCTTGAACCGGCGTTCCATCACTTCCCATTCGCGCCCGTCCTTCTTGTAGAGACGGTGGTCCGGCGTGGCGCTCGGCCATGGCGTGAATGGCGGCAGGATGCGCCCGCCGCCCTCACCCTTGGTGGCCGGCGCCGGCTCTTCTTTCGGTGGCGCCTGTGTGGTCGTGGGCGGGTCGCCGTCCATGGTCTCGAATTCGACCAGCACGAGATCGAGGTAGCCGGGCTGGATGCGCTTCACCAGCAGCCCGGGAAACGCCTTCGACATGTAGTGCGTTTCGCCGTTCACGTCGTAGACGACGCAATCGAACTTGCCGGCCTTGACCGTGAGTACGTCTTCGCGGAGTTTCTTCGCGCCTTCGGGCGGGCGCAGGAAGTTGCCCCCGGATTCCTCGGTCATGGTGAACTTCTGGGTGTCGCGCTTGGTTTTCTTGCTCCCTTTGTCCGAGACCGTAATGGTTGTCGACTTTAGCTGGCAGACGTTGTTACTGACGGACTTGACCTCGTAGTGGATCGAGCCGCCGACTTCCTCGTTGCCGTCCATGAATTTCAGCGTCCACTCGCGCCCTTTCACGTTGTACAGGCGGAATTTCGCGTCATTGTCCTCGGCGACGACGAGGCTGCTTGAGATCAGCAGCAGGCTGATTGCGACGATCCATACGGTTTTCATTGGAGCCTCCGCGAACATGTTAGCCGCGGGATGCCTTAGGCAAAAACCAAATTGTCCCAGCTATGCGCGTCGGATTCGCAAAAGACGTGCGGGGCGCGGGATACGCTCGATCGCGGAATTGCCGTTCAGGCCGGCTTTTCGAACTTCCTGATGTCTTCGAGTTTCAGGTATTCGCGGACGTCTTTGATTGGCGCGCCACCCTCTAACTTGGGGGAGTACGTCGGAGAGGCAATCTGGGTTGCGGCAGTCTTGGTGACGGCATGTCAGCCCTGGCGGCTGACGCGAATACCGGGCGAGTCTGCCCGAGTTCACCTTCTATGGGGACCGCCTCCGCGCCTGACGCCAGCACGTGCGCAGCGAGGATGGCTGAATTCAGGGCATCGTCGAGCAAGGGGCGCTGATCGGCCATGGTTTCCTGGCCATCCCACATGCGAAGGGTTACTACGCCGTCTCGCACCTGCAGGTCGGCGACCGACACCGACACATTCAGCAAAGCGTTTGCGAAGTCCGTTTGAGCAAACATCGCCTTGGCTGTTGCTCTGTCCAGCGCACAAAGCCGGAATCGCGCATCAATGTCAGGATCGCCTGTCTTGAAGTCTTTCGCGCCCGTGCGACCGCGATACGTCGCACTGTGGATTTCCAGCCCGGCCGGCAGGGTCGCAGGAACTTCCGCCACAGCATGAATGGTGATGTGGAGATTCTCGCCCAACTGATGGTGGAAAGTACTACCGCCCATGGCTACTTCTTCGAGACGCAGCTCGAGGCGGGGCCCGCCACCCACACGTCGGAACACTGACCCTTCCTGCACCATGGAGTTCTGTTTGGCCCAGTTTGTGAGTCTCGATTTCCGCCGACGGATAACGAACAGCGTTGCGCCGGCCAAGACCACCGGAATAGCCAGTCCCGTAACTGCGTGCGCAATCTCCACCATTGGCTCTCAACCGTGACGACGAAACTGAGGATGGGCTAAGCTACTCTTGGAGGCCTTGAAATAGACTTTGCTGACCTGTCCCGCTGAATTGCCCATCCCCGCGCTAGACAGGCTTTTCGAACTTCTTGACGTCTTCGGGTTTTAAATATTCGCGGACGTCTTTGATGAGCATGTCCGGGGCGAGCCAGTTTACGCCTTCTACGTGCTCCAACGCGGGCGGCACGTAGGTGCACCAGGCCTCTGACGCCATGTAGTCGCCCGTCACCGCGAAGGCTCGGCTGCGGGCGCCGCCGCAGACGTCGCGGTAGTCGCAGGCCCAGCACTTGCCCTTCAACTGGCTGAAGTCGCGCATCTTCTTGAGGTGCGGGTTGTTGCGGTAGATGTCGATGATCGACTTCTCTTTCACGTTGCCGCACTTCAACGGCAGGAAACCGCTGGGGTACACCTCGCCCACGTGGTCGATGAAGATGAAGCCGTTGCCGTCGTTCACGCCGCGGGCCGCGCGCCCGATGCTGTCGCCGCGCGTCCAGCCGCCCGGCTTCATGTCGCGCAATACCCAGGCGGGCGGGCCGTCGCTCTTGCGGTCCTCGGGGCCGCCGCCTTCCTTGCGCGGGCGCATGTAGCGGCTGCTGTCGCCGCTGCCGCCGGCCTCGCGCTGGTGTTGCAGCACGACGCGGCGGTAGTGCGGCGCGGCCGTTGTTTTCAAGTCAAAGTCCGCGGCTTTGGCGGTCTCGTACAGTTTGTTGAGGGCGATCTCGTATTCTTCCGGCGAGATCTCGTCTTTCTCTTCGCCGCGCCCGGTGGGCACCAGGAAGAACGCCGCCCACAGTGTGAGCCCGAGCTTCTGCATCAGCTCGCAGAGGGCGTCGATGTCGTTCATGTTCCAGCGCGAGATCGTGGTGTTGATCTGGACCGTCAGCCCCTCGGCCTGTGCGTCCTTGATCGCGCGGATGGTGTGGTCGTAGCTGCCGGGCTGGCGGCGGAAGTTGTCGTGGATTTCGGCTGTTGACCCGTCAAGGCTGATCGCCA
>JAGQRI010000225.1 GCA_020425515.1 Planctomycetota bacterium
GCTGATCCTGGTGATCGTGCTGGTGATTGCATTCAGCGGCGGCGGAAACAGCGGCAGCAGCGGCGGCGGTGACGACGCCGGCACCGCTGACGGCGGCAGCAGCGTCGCGCAAGTCGACCCTGACCAGCGCCTGCTTGAGGAGATGCAGAAGCAGTACAACAGCAAGGACGCCCTGTCGCTCGACCAGGTTCGCCAGTACTACCAGCAGGCCCGCGAGCACAAGGACAAGGAAGGCTTCAAGGCGATGCAGACGTCCTGGAGCAAGGCCCTGCGCGAGAAAGCCCTCGCCGGCGCCAGCGCCGACGACCTGGCCGACATCGCCCTGATGCTCGACGACGACAAGTATCCCGAAGGACGCGAGCTGCTTGACCAGGCCTGGAAGGCGCTGAAAAACGCCAAGAAGGCTACCCGTGAGGTCACCACAACCGACGACGAAGGGCACAGCCGCAAGACCTTCGTGGTTAACAAGAAGTTCTCCGACATCGTCACGCGCCTCGGCTGGAAGCCCTACACCTATCCCGCGGAGATGAACAACTACGTCGAATACGAAGTCGAGGGCGCGCAGGAATTCAGCTCGTACTTCTACCGTGACGTCGACGATACGTTCCGCGATGTGGAGCTGTACCCGCCCGAGATCGTCAAAAAGCTCGAGACCATGCAGTCCGCCGCCGAGGAGAACTGGAAGAAGCTCGAGAAGAAGGACAAGGAAGACGGCTTCGCGCTGAAGGCCCGCAAGGCCTGGATCCGCTTCAAGCACGCCCAGGGTGGCGGCAAGGTGAACCGCGAGAAGGGCCAGCGCAGCTTCAGCGCCAAGGCCATGGAGCGCGAGTCCGAGTCTTTCGACAAGATCTGGACCTACACCTACTGGAAGCCCTTCATGGTCTACGTCGAGAAGCCCATCGGGCAGGACGAGCTCGACGAGGCCTTCCTTGAATCACTCGCCAGCAAGGCCGCGCTGCTCAAGCACGAGTACGACTGGTTCGACAAGAACATGATCCAGGAATTCAGCCTGCAGCGCCAGAAGCCCAAGGGCTACGCCGAACAGGCCGAGCGCGAAGGCTGGCCGCTGGAAATCATCGTGCTCAAGGACCGCGAGACGTTCGAGAAGTTCTGCACGGACACCATGGGCCAGCCGATGCCGGGCGCCCGCGCGTTCTACTCGCCGCTCGAAGAACGCGTCATGACCTACGACGATACGTCTGACAGCAGCGCGGACACCGCGTGGTTCAACGAATCCGTGCTGATCCACGAGACGTTCCACATGCTGTCGGATTTCTACCACGCCAACCCGATCTTCGACATGGAAGAGCTACAGCGTCACCCCAGCTACACCAGCATCCTGGTGCAGGAAGGGCTGACCGAGTCGGTTTCGGGCTTTGCCCGCGAGGGCACGGGCGCCGGCGCGACCTACGAGTTCATGCAGGTCAACCACCTGCGCCTGCGCAGTTTCAAGAACGTCTATGAGCTGCTGAAGAACAACACGCTGTTCCGCATTCGCGACCTGATCCAGGTCCGCAACTATGGCCAAGCCCAGGAGGTGGCCTTCGATCGCGCCAAGGACCTGAAGATCAACCCGATGTGGGCGGCCGGCAATGCGCTGGGCATTTACTACCCGACGGCCTGCCAGGCGGCGACGTTCTTCCAGCACTACAAGAAGAACGGCAAGTACGTCTATCGCGACAAGTGGTGGAAGCTGATCGGGATGGACTACAAGGGCGAGCTGGTCATGTCGTCCTACCGCGACAACAAGGGCATCGCCAAGTTCAAGGAAATCTTCGGCATCAAGGACGACGCCGACTGGGACGCCCTCGACAAGGAATGGCTCGACTACATCATGGACCTCAAGCCCGAAGACGTCGGCAAGGACGCCGGCGGACAGGTGGAAGGGCCGGAAAAGTCGATCACGCCCGCGCCGATTGACCCGCCGCAGGACCCGGCCCCGGACAAAGGGCTGGGCCAGGAAGCACCGGACGCGGCCCTGCCCGGACGGGATGAGGACTAGCAAGAACACCCACCGGTACGATAATCAACGGGAGGCCTACAGGCCTCCCGTTGCCGTCGCCCGGAGCCTGTTATGAAGAAGACTCTGTTGCTGATCGTGCTCGTGATCATCGTGCTGGTGATCAGCTTCTACGTCGCCCACGAGCCGGCCGGCGAGCGCGACCACGACAACGCACCCGCAAAGCAACTGAACCCGCAGGAAGAACTGGCGCTGGCCGCACAGACCCCCGCCGCCAGCTACGCGAAGGCGCTGGCGGACTACGACACGGGCAAAGAGCACGCGGGCGAGCCCGATTTCGACGGCCTGATGCCCGCCCTGGCAAAGCGCCTTGCCGATGCCGCGACCAACAAGGGCGCCCCGGACGAAATCGCCGACAGCGCGCTGCTGCTGCGCACGGACGGCTACGAGGATCTGTCCGCGCCGTTGCTGAAGCTGGCGCAGGAAACCCTCGAGCCGGAACTCGAGCCGGGCGTCCCCGACCCCAAATTCCTCGAGATCGTAGAGCTGCTGGGCTGGAAGGAATGGGCCGAGCCCGAAGGACTCGACAACTGGGCGATCTACGAAGTCGACGGCTACGCCGAATTCCATGAGTACTTTGCCGAGGTTCCTTTTAAATGCCGCGCGGTCGGGCTGT
>JAGQRI010000226.1 GCA_020425515.1 Planctomycetota bacterium
ACCGGCTGGGGCAACGGCAAGGACCCCGACGACCGCGCCGAAGCAGGCCTCGTCAAATATTACGTCCGGGCAAAGAGGTAGGGACAGGTCCACGTGCCTGTCCGCCACTTCCATCACAACTTCTCCCCATGCTTGACCTGAAATCTGCTCGTTCTATATCTGTCCCATGGAAGTGATGGCAAACAGACCTTCACAGCCCCGCCCGGATGCCCGGTGGGGCTGCGTGCGTTTAATGACCATGCGATAGACGAGACCGACGATGACCAACCCGAACGGCCTTTCCGCAGACGAACTCTTTAAGCGCTCGCCCTACGCGCTGACCTACAACGACGTCATCCTGATGCCCGGGCACATCGATTTCGCGCCCGCGGACGTCGACCTGTCCAGCAAGCTCACGCGCGAAATCACCGTGCGCCGCCCGCTGGTCAGCTCGCCCATGGACACCGTCACCGAGCACCGCATGGCGATCGCGCTGGCCCTGTGCGGCGGGATCGGGATCATCCACTACAACTGCACCGTCGACGAGCAGGTCGCGCAGGTGCGCAAGGTACGCCGCTTCGAAAACGGGTTCATCCTCGACCCGGTTACGCTCAGCCCCGAACACACCATCGCAGACGTGCGGGCGATCAAGAAACAGCACGGCTTCAGCGGCATCCCCATCACCGAAGACGGCACGACCAGGACGAAACTCGTCGGCATGGTCACCAACCGCGACATCGACTTCGAGCAGGACCACAGCCGCAAGCTCAAAGAAGTCATGACCAGGAACCTGATCACGGCAAAGAAGGGCATCTCGCTGGCCGAGGCCAACGAAATCCTGCGAGAATCGAAGAAGGGCAAGCTGCCGGTCGTGGACGAAAACGGGCTGCTGGTGTCGCTGACCAGCCGCCGCGACCTGCGCAAGAACCGCGACTACCCGGATGCCACCAAGGACGCCAAGAAGAACCTGATGGTGGGCGCCGCGATCAGCACCAAGAACGAAGACCGCGACCGCATGGACGCCCTGGCCGAGGCCGGCGTCAGCGTCGTCGTGATCGACAGCGCCCAGGGCGACAGCAGCTTCCAGCACGAGATGATCAAGTACATCAAGAAGAAGCACCCGCAGGTGCAGGTGATCGGCGGCAACGTCGTCACCGAGCAACAGGCCGAGAACCTGATCAAGGCAGGCGCGGACGCGCTGCGCATCGGCATGGGGCCGGGCAGCATCTGCACCACGCAGGAAGTGATGGCCGTCGGGCGCAGCCAGGGCACGGCCGTCTACTACACGGCGAAAGCCGCGCGCAAACACGACGTGCCGGTGATCGCCGACGGCGGCATCTCGGTGATCGGGCACATCATGAAGGCGCTCAGTTTCGGCGCGAGCGCGGTGATGTGCGGCAGCCTGTTCGCCGGCACGGACGAAAGCCCCGGCGACTACGTTTACCGTGAGGGCGTGCGCCTGAAAGTTTACCGCGGCATGGCGAGCCTCGACGCCATGAAGGCCGGCGGCAACAAGCGCTACTTCACCGAACAACAAGACGTCAAAGTAGCGCAGGGCGTCAGCGGCTTCGTGCAGGACCGCGGCAGCATGTTCGACCTCGTGGCCTACCTGACGCAGGGGTTGCGGCTGGCGCTGCAGGATGCCGGGGTGCGCAGCGTAACAGAGCTGCACAACGGTCTCGAAAAGGGCACGGTCCGCTTCGAGTTGCGCAGCCCGTCAGCCCAGCGCGAAGGCGGCGTCCACGACCTGTACAGCTACACCCAGCCGGACATGCTGAGCAACCAGCGCGGCCAGTAAGCTTGGAGCCCGAAGCGTAAGCGCAGGGGCAGTTGTTTGACGGCAGCGCACTTGCCCACCATGCGGCAGGCCCCTTCGCTTACGCTTCGGGCTCCAAATCATCACCATCAGGCACAGCGCCCAGCAGTTGCGCCGCCTGCTCGCGGAACTCGCTGGCGCCGCCGCGCGCGGGATGGCGCAGTTGCGCGACGACCTCGATCGGCTGCCCCTGCACCTTGAAGCATTCCAGCGCTTTGGCCGGGATCTGCCCCACGGCGACCGCTTTCGTTTCCGGGTACAGGCGATTGAAGAAGAACTCGAGAGCTTCCAAACCGAAGCCGATGGTCTCGGCATCCGGGTCGGAGTTGGTCAGCAGTTCGCCCGGTTTGTGCGGATGCCAGGGTACGATGTTCCAGCACACGACGTCCGTCCGCGAGCCCAGCACGTCAAGCACCACGCCGGCCGTCGCTTCGCGGTAGGCCCGCTCGCGCGTCGAGGAGCGGTCATAGCACGACCCGGGGAAGCACAAACGGTCTTCGTCGCTGAACGGCACGCCCGTAAAGCGCGCGCCGCGATAGCCGGGTGCGATGCCGATGAACGCGTACTTCGGCGCGGACAGGGCCTTCAGGTAGCGCCGCAGGTTTTCGCGCCGCTTGGCTGCGCCTCCGCGCGCATCGAGTTCAGGGTCGTTGTCGCGATAGATGTTGAAGACGTGCTCAGGCAATTCGGCCCGGCGCAGGCGCGAGATCAGTTTCTCGATGCCCTCTTCAAACGGCTTCTGCGCAATCGGCGGTTCACTCATAATAGGCTAGACAGGGAGCCCCGAACGTAAGTTCGGGGCCTCACCGCTTGCGCACCCGAACCACAGACCAAAACTCCCTTACTCCTCCGGCAGGTCCGATCCCTGTTCGTTTTCTACGTAGTCTACGGCTCGCCACAAGCCGTCTTCATCGAAGATCGCACGAGTACTGCCTCCGGCGGTCCACACATTTTCATCGGCAGCGACCAGATTCGCGTTGCGCAGGTTGCGGGTGCTGTAGGCCTTCAGGTCGCCCATCATTTTGGTTGCCCTAACACCATGAAAGGACACCACAACGTGAACGTGATTGGTGCGGATATTCAAAGCGGCCAGGCGCCAGCCGCGCGTTTCGCACACTTCCATGATCGTCAGGCGAATGATGCGCCGCATCGCAGGCGAGATGAGCGTGGACTCGTGCTTCATCAGCTTTTTGCGATGTGCCTCCAGCTTGTCGTCCTGCGGCCTGTGCGGCGTTCCGTACTGGTTGTGGGCCTTGTCGACGGTTCCGCGTTCGTCGCCGTGGAGGCGGGTGCCGTAGGTGGTGAACGTGATCAGGAATGCGATTGGCTGACCCACATCATCCCCGTTAAGGCCCCGAACTTACGTTCGGGGCTCTCTGTCTCGCTGCCACGCGTCCGAGAATGTCGATTACGCGGTCTCCAAACCACATTTGAGGTTGCGGTAGCGGGCGAGCGCCATCAGCGGGAAGTATTCGCGGTAGTAGTGGTAGTTGAGATAGAACGCGTTGGGGAAGCCCGTGCCGGTGAACTTGTCTTCTTTCCAGCCGCCGCCGGGTTGCTGGTTTTCGATCAGCCAGCGGATGCCCTTCTCGACGCGCGGGTCATCCACTTCACCCGCAGCCATCAAGCCCAGCAGCGCCCACGCCGTCTGGCTGGGCGTGGGCTCACCTTTGCCCGCGAGTGACTTGTCGCGGTAGCTTTCGCAGTCTTCGCCCCAGGCGCCGCTATCCTGCTGCACCGCGTACAGCCAATCGACGCCCTTGCGCACGAACGGCTGCTGCATGTCCTCGCCGACCTGAGCGAGCCCACACAACGCGCCGTGCGTGCCGTAGATGTAGTTGACGCCCCAGCGCCCCCACCAGTTTCCGTTCGCTTCCTGCGTCTTCTTCAGGAAGTGAATCCCGCGCGCAACCGGCTTGAACGTCCGCGTGAAACCGAAATGGCCGAGCGCCTCCAGTACGTGGCCGGTGATGTCCGCGGTGCTCGGGTCGAGCATGTTGTCGAGGTCGTTGAACGGGATGTGGTTGACGATGTCCTTGTCGACGCTGTTCTCGAACGCGCTCCAGCC
>JAGQRI010000227.1:0-1957 GCA_020425515.1 Planctomycetota bacterium
GCCGCTCGCTTACGCTTCGCGCTCCATGCATCTGCGGGCTAGTAGTTCATCAGTACCCATTCGCGCCATTCGTCTTCGATGGCTTCTACCGACTTGCCGAAGTCGGCTTCGAGTGCCTTGGCGCGGTCTTCGGGTTTCTTGTCGCCGCCGCGCTTCAGCCACACCTTTGCCTGCTCCGGGTGCTCGGCGTAGATGAACTCCATGAAGCTGAAACTCTTCGCGGCGTGGGCCTGCTGCATGTCGTTGATCTTGGTGGCGATCAGCTCGCGCAGCTTGATGTCGTGGTTGTAGTTGATGTTGTACAGCGCCACCTCACGCAGCAGTTCCGGCGTGCCGGACTTCTTGGTGAACTCGGGGATCACCTTGTCGTCGCTGGCCGTCATGCCGACCTGCTTCATCGTGTAGCGCCGCACCATCGTCGTGCCGAGCACCTGCGACGTCACCAGGTAGCCGAAGCCGGTATCGATCCACGGCGCGCGGTCGCTGCTGCCGCCCTGCGCATGCGCGAGCACACGCAGCGCAATGGTATTGCACAGCATGTCGTCGGCGGACTCGGCCGTGCTTGAGAAACAGAAGTAGCCGTACGGCTTGCTCTGCCCGTGGCCGCTGAGACGGCGCGCAAACTCCAGGTCGTCGCCGTCGAGTTCCAGCACCTTGGTCAGCATGCCTTCGTATTCATCGCGGCTTTGCAGGTGCGTGATGGTGTACTTGTACTTGCCGAAGGGCGGGCCGTCGGTGCCGAGCAGCGCCTGCGCGCGGGCGATGGTGGCCTCGCCGTTGCGGTGCAGCATCTTGGCGCGCGTCATGTCGTAGCTTGTCCGCGTAGTCAGCCAGTCGCCCTTGCGGCGGTTGAAGGTCGCGCCGATGGTCTTGGCCTGCTCGTCCTCGCCTTCCATTTCGTCGCCGAAGGTCGCGGCCTTGACCGCCTCATGCCCGGCGTCGCGCCACTTCTTGGCGACGCCCGGCAGCCAGGCTTCGCCGTCTTTCTCGTGGCCGCGCAGCTTGTGGACTTCGGCGTTGTCGGGCTCGTAGTACAGCAGGTCGATGGCGACGATCTTCGCCGAGCGCGCGTCGCCGGCGTCCTGCGCCTTTTCCATCAGCTTGCGGCAGCGCCTGGCGCACTTCTCGTAGGTGTCTTTCTGTTCCTCGTCGGGCTTCTTGCGCGCTTCCAGGAAGTCGCGCCCGTTCACGCCGTCCTTGTCGGGCAGCGGCTCATCAACCACCCACTCGCCGCTGCGTTTCTTGTAACCGAGCCCTTCCCAGGCGCTGCGGTTGTCCGGTTCGAGCTCACGGGCGCGGTCGTACTGCTTGCGCGCGAGCGAATAGATCTGCACCTTCTTGTAGGCGTCGCCGATGTCAGCGTGCTTGTCGGCCAGCCATTCGTACAGCTTGCCGCGCTCCTTTTCGAGGTCGAAGTCGTCGCCCGCGCGGGCCGGCACGCTGAGCGCCAGCAACAGGCCGATCAATGCAAAGCCGCCGATTGCGCGTTTCATGAATGCCTTCGCTTTCCGCCCTTCGGTCCAGCTTACCCGCGCGCGTCGCTCAACTCAGTAATGTTTCGCGTCACGACGCGGTTGCGCCCGGATTTCTTGCCGTGGTACAGCGCGTCATCCGCCACGCGCACGGACTCGTAAATCTCGCGCGTGGGCTCGAGCATCGCGACGCCAAGGGTCAGCGTGACCGCGACGCGGCCGGCGCCTTCATCAAGGTCGAGGTTCTGGACCGCCTGGTTCAGCTTTCTCGCTACCTGTTCGGCTCCCTCCAGGTCGGTATCCGGAAGCAGCATCAGGAACTCCTCACCTCCCCAGCGGGCGCAGACGTCCTGTTCGCGCAGGCTTTCTTTCAGCGCGGTCGCGACGCGGCACAGCACGACGTCGCCGAACTGGTGCCCGCGCTCGTCGTTGAAGCGCTTGAAATGGTCGATGTCGGCGATCAGCAGCGCGGCAGGCTGCCCGGT
>JAGQRI010000227.1:2089-8738 GCA_020425515.1 Planctomycetota bacterium
GTAATCACGCCGATCGCCGTGGTGGAAATGGCGACGTTCGCGTAGGGCACGAGCTTCATGATCGGCCCCGGCGGCCCGTAGAAAACGATGTCCTTCGTGAAGGTGTACAACACCAGGTACATCGCGATCAGCCCGGCGATTTCGCCGACCATCAGGCGCGGCTTCATGCGGTCGTTCATGGCGGCAAACGGGATCAGCGCGAGGATGTAGTAGTGGAAGCCGCTGGACCAGCCGACGAAACTCACGGCCAGGAAGGCGTGCAGCGACACCTCGGTCAGGATCAGCGACAGCGCCATCCCGATACGGCCTTTCCCGTTCGCCCAGCGCACCGCGAGCCACATGCTGACGGACAGGAAGTTGGACGCGCCCATGAACGGCACGCCCATCCAGAAGAACAGCGGGATGAAACTCGTGTGGGCCAGGATGCCGATCCACGCCACGTACTTGATCACGAGATACATCCGGTAGGTTTCCGGGCGGATCTCCTTGGGGCGGGCGATAGTCTTGGTTGTCACATCGAGTCCGGGCTGGAGCGGCAGGGACGTATTCTGCGTACGCCCGGCCGTAAGGCCAATGATTAAGTCGGCGCGGGCTGCCACAGCGTCACGCGGTTGCGCCCGGCCTTCTTGCCTTCGTAGAGGGCGTTGTCGGCGCGGCTGATGGACTCGTCGATGCCCACGGCCGGGTCAAGCGGCGCGACGCCGAAGGTCATGTTCACTTTCAGTTCCTTGCCGTTGAATTCGATGACCGAATCCCCGACCGCGGCGCGAAGTTTTTCGGCGGCAACGAGGGCGCCCTGCACCTCGGTCTCCGGCAGCAGGAACAGGAACTCCTCGCCGCCCCAGCGCGAAATGAAGTCCTGGCTGCGCAGGCGCTCGCGCAATTCGTCGGAGACGCCGATCAGCACGACGTCGCCGGCCTGGTGCCCGTGGCGGTCGTTGACCTGCTTGAAGTGGTCGATGTCGGCCATCACCAGCGCGGCGGGTTTGCCGCTGCGTTTCATGCGGACCAGCTCTTCGCGAATGTGTTCCAGCATGCGGCGGCGGTTGGTCAGCCCGGTCAATTCGTCGGTCGAGGCCAGCAGCTTCAGGCGGCGTTCGGTCGTCGCGGTCGCCAGCCGGAAATACACGGCCAGCATGCCCATGGCGGTAAACACGACGCCGACATTCATGAAGGGGATGGCGCGGGTGACGTCCTGTGACGGGCCCACAAAGCGAATCTCGCGCGTGAACCAGTACAGCACCGAGTACAGGATGAACAGCGCGACAACCTCAATGAACACGACCTTCGGCGAGATGCGGTCGTTCAATCCGGCAAACGGGATCAGCGGCCACAGATAGAAATGAAAACCGCTGTCCCAGCCCAGCAGCGAAACGGCGATGGTCGCGTGCGCCGCTACCTCGAGCTTCACCAGCACCACCGCCAGGTCCAGCTTGCCGCGCCGGTTCACGTAACGCGCCGTCACCCACGCCCCGACGGACAGCACGTTGAAACCGGCCAGCCAGGGCACGCCCATCCACCAGAACAGCGGGACGAACCCGATGTGTGCGGTGATGCCCACCAATGTGACGTAGTCCAGCGCCACATACATGCGGTGGGATTCCAGGCTGAGCCTGGCGGTTGGTTTCACGACGCGGGCTGTATCAGCCATGTTGACCGGCCGCTTGGGGACAAGGTTGCATTCTGCTTGAATCGTAAGCGCCAGCCAACAGCGTGGCTGAAACCGGCGCGCGTTATCGGCGGGGAGACAACCATGAAAATCCGTGCACTCGACGCCGACGACGCCAACGCCTGGCGCGAAATCCGCCTGCGCATGCTGAGTGAACACCAGGAAGCATTCGGCGAAGACCCCGACGACTTCGCCGGGCGCGAGAACGCCGAGCTGGTGCAGCGCATCCGCGACGGCAACGTGATCGGCGCGTGGATTGATGGCGCGCTGGTCGGCACGGTCGGCTGGTTCTGCGGGCGCGGTCGCAAGCGCAAACACGTCGCGGAAATCTGGGGCATGTACGTGGCGCCCGAGCACCGCCGCACGGGCGCCGGGCGCGCGCTGCTGATTGAGGCCTTGCGGGCGTCGGCGGCAGAGGGCGTCGAGGTGTGGGAACTCGGCGTCGAGGAGCAGAACACCGGCGCCCGCGCGCTCTATGAGGCCGAAGGCTTCGCCGAATGGGGCATCGAGCCGGACGCCTACCGCTTCAGCGACCGCAGCGTGAACATCATCCACATGAGCCGGCGGAATTCCTGAACCGCCCTGCCACGCACAGGCATTCAAGACACTGACGCCAACATGACCCGTGCGCGCGATGCGCGTGCGGGCCTATCATCATTGCCCCTGCACCCTTTGTTCTGAGGAGGACAAAATGCCCCGTTACTGCATACCCGCGATTGCGTTGGCGCTGGCCATCACGGCCGCCATCAGCAGCACGTTCGTCAGCCAGGCGCAGGACACGCCGGTCATCATGAAGGCCGTCGAGGCGCTGGCGAACGACAAGGTCGAAATCCCGGAAGCGCGCGACAAGCACGAGTGGATCGAAAACAAGGACATCGAGTACGCGCTGAAACTGGCGAAGAAGGAAAACCGCCCGGTGTTCGCGACCATCCGCTGCCTGCCCTGCAAGCAGTGCTCGTGGTTTGAATCCGCGGTGATGAAACCGGCGCCCGAACTGGAAGCGAAGCTGAAACAGTTCATCTGCCTGCGCGTCACCACCATGCGCGACGTGGACGAGCGCATCTACCGGTTCGAGAAATACCAGGACATGGACTGCAGTTGGTGGGGCTACTTCTTCGACCCCGACGGGCGTATCTACGGCGTCTACGGCGGCATCGATATCGAGAGCGACAAGTCGTGCATCAGCGTAAAGGGGCTGATCAGCGCCATGGACCGCGTGCTCAAGTGCCACTACCACCCGGACCGCGAAAGCTGGAACCTGTTCGGCGACGCGCCCAAGACGCGCGGCAAGGCGGAAACCCCGCTCAAGCACGACGGCTGGAAGCACTGGGCGAAAAACAACCAGCGCGCGGACAAGATTCTGAGCGACAAGCAGGAATGCCTGCACTGCCACGAAGTCGCCGAGGTTGTCCGCCAGCCGCGCTTCGACAAGAAGGACTTCGACAAGCAGACCGACTTCTACGTCTGGCCTTACCCGCAGAACATCGGGCTTGAGCTCGACATTGACGACAGCCTGAAAGTCCGCGACGTCACCTCCGGCGGTGCGGCCTACCAGGCGGGGATGGCCAAGGGCGACCGCATCGAGGCGGCCAACGGCCAATTGATATTCAGCAACACCGACCTGCGCCGCGTGCTGAACGAGCTGGCCTGGGGCGACTGCAAGCTGACCCTGCAGACTCGCGACGCGAACGGCGAGGCGGCCTACGTCACCGTCAACCTGAAGGAAGGCTGGCGCAAGTACGACCTCGGCTGGCGCAAGAGCGTCGCGGAGGCGAACATCGGCGCGCACCCGGGCTTCCCGTGGCCGTTGCAGGGCGACCGGCAGGCCGCGGGCGTCGAGGCCGACAAACTGTGCATCAAGCCGTACATGCCGAAGGGGCCGGTCGGCAACGCGGGCGACGCCGGGCTGAAGGCGAACGACCTGATCATCGCGGTGGATGGCGAAAGCCCGAACCTTGTAGGGCGCGCGTTCCTGGCCTGGTTCCGCATGAAATACGAGCCGGGCGACGAGATCACGCTGACGGTCGTAAACAACGGCAAGAAGCGCGAGCTGAAATACAAGGTCGGACGCCACATGGACGACTAGGCATAGTCACTGAAAGCGCGTGGCACAGGCAATCTTGCCTGTGGGGCTGAGCGAAACGAAGCCCAATCCGTCGCGGCATTCCGCAAAGCGGGACTTGACCTGCCAAACGCATGCGTTTGGCGACGGTCAACGCCGCGACCACAGACAAGATTGTCTGTGCCACGCGTTCCTAGTCCCTCGCACGGCGCACGGATGAGGACATCCGTGCCACCAACAGTGGAATCAGCCACAGCAGCCACCAGGCTGAACCCGCGCCCGTGGTGCAGCCGCCCCCTCCACCGCCACCGCCGCTGCTTCCGCCGCCACCGCTCCCGACGGTCGTGGCCGCCGTGGCGGAAGCGCTGTTGCTGTAACTGCTGTCCCCCACCGCGTTGGTTGCCCGCACGCGGTAGGTGTACTGCTGCCCGTCGGTCAGCCCGGTGTCGGTGAAACTGGTGGCGTTCGCGCCCAGCAACTGGATCTGCGTGAAACCGCCGCCGCTGTCGCGTTCCAGTTTGAAGCCGGTCTCGTTGCTGCTGTTGTCGGACCATGCAACGAGGATCTGCAAGCCGGATTGCGCCGTGGCCGTGCAACTTGAGGGCGCGGTCGGCACGGTCGGCGAGCCGCCGTTGTCGTACTCGTAGGCCCCGATATCGAACGTCGCGTCGCTCGGTCGCGTCTGCTGCAACTGGTGCTTCAGGTATTCAAGGGTCACGTTTGGCACGCCGCCCGCCAGTGTCGTGCCCGTGTCGCGGCACGCGGCCGTGCTGGTCAGCGTGAAGTCCTGCGATCCGACACTGGTCCAGCCGGGATCGCTGCCGGTGACGTTGCCGCCCTGGTCGTTGACCGTGCCCTGCATGCCGGCGCCGGAATGGCTCGGCGTCGGCGTGCCCTTGAAGAAGCAGTTGCGATAGTTCAGCACGCCGGTGTCGTCGATCAGCCCGAGGTTGCTCGCGTTGGCGCTGACAAAAATGATGTTGTTGCGGCAATCGCAGGTTTCGCTGTTGGTCGAAAGCCGCACCAGCGTCGTGTTGCCGCTGCGCGTGCTGTATATGGTGTTGTTGTAGAGGTACAGCGTGCCCTTGCGGTACTTCGCCGAGTTCCCGTTGTCGCCGCCGTAGTGGATGATCTGGCTGTTCCCCGCGCCATCCGGCTCGATCAGGATGTTCCCGTACACGTAGGTCGTGTCGTAGCCGCTGATGGTTTCGATGCCGCTGCCGTCGGCTTCGACCAGGTCGAGCTGCCGGTTGCCCGCCTCGATCCAGTTGTAGCGCACGACGCAGTTGGCGCTGCGGTCTTTCAGGTTGTTGCCGCCGGCGCCGCTTTTGGTCGGGCCGTAGTGGTTGAACTCGTAGGTGATACCCGAGCTTTCGCAGTAGCTGTTGTGCTCAAAGGCTGAGCCGCTGTTGCCGTTGTCGTGGATGTAGTTGTAGCCGACGTAGCAATCCTCGGTCAGGTTCGGGTTCCCGCTGCCGCCCACACCGCCGCCCGGGCCGATGAACAATCCGTTGCCGCTGTCGTGGATTTCGCAGTGCTGGATCGTGAGATGCTTGCCCTTCTCGACGTAGATCGCGGCCGCGTTGCCCGCATAGCTGACGCCGCTGGCGCCGGCGTCGTCGGTGTAGGTGTAGTTCTGGTGGGCGCTGCGGACGTCGAGGTATTCAATGGTGATGTACTGCGGCATGGTGTCGGACGGCACGCTGGCGCCGCCGATCTTGATCACCCCGCGGTTGTCGCCCCAGTAGTCGAGTTGCGTGCGTGTGGTGGCGTTCTGCCCGGTGATGATCGGGAGCGCGTTGGTGCTGCCGTTGGGGATGCCGCGCACGATGATCGGGTTGGCCGCGGTACCCTGCGCGCAGATCACGAACTTCTCGGCGTAGGGCGTGCTGCGCCAGTAGATCTCGACGATGTCGCCGGCGCCGATGCTCTCCCAGGGCACGTCGCCGATGTTCGTGTAAGTGTGCCCGGGGCCGACGTCGTAGGTGGCGGCGCTCAACGGCGCGGCAGTTAACAGCAGTAGCAGCAGGTAGCGCATGTTCCCTCCGTGCTCCCTTAATGAGGAAGAACACAGATGGGGTCAGAAAAAATCGTAGCGCAGCCGTCCCGGCTGCACCGGCCGAGGGCGTCTCGCCCACGGCAAGGTGCGAGCGGGACGCTCGCACCCGGTGCAGGCAAGATGCCTGCGCTACGAATTACCCCTCATAGCACCCGGCGTCGTGGGGCGCTGTGCGTGTTGTGCCCTCCAGGTCTTTTGCTGTCGCGTACGTCGCGTTGGCCGCGCCGAGCAACGCCGAGCCACCGCTCGGGTGCGCGTCACGGTTCGCGCCGTTGGTGGTGACGTTGGTGAAGTCGCCCAGCCCGTTGCCGGTTGTGAACGTGATCCCACTGGTCACGCTGCCGAAGCAGACGTTGCCCGCGAAGGTCACGCCGCTGATCCCGTTGCAGTCGATCGCCATGTTGCCGGTGCTGTAGCAGGCGTTGTTGGCGAACACCATGTTGGCCGCGCCGGACCACGAACTCAGCTTGGCCGCGCGCCCGCTGCCGTTCACGAAGGTGTTGTGCACCACCTGCAGGTTGGTCGGGTTGCCCTGGTGTACCTGGCTCGCGAACGCGCTGCCCGCGCCGTTGATGCACAGGTTGTTGCGCACGATGCACTCGCCCTGGATCTGCATCACGTTGTCGCCTGAGTTGTAACAGACATTGCGCTCGACGATGTTCTGCGTCTGCCCGGCCGTGCCGTACACGAGAATGCACGGGTAGTTGTTGTCATGGACCAGGTTCTCGGCGATCAGGTTGCCCCATGAGCCCTGCTTCAACTCGATGCCGTCGCCCTGCGCACCCGAGCCCGAACCGTTGGTGTCGTGCACGTGATTCAGCGCGATGATGCTGTTCGACATGATCACGCCGCCGTTGTT
>JAGQRI010000228.1 GCA_020425515.1 Planctomycetota bacterium
ACGGCGAGCGCCGCATCATCGCCAACCCGAACTGCACGACCATCGTGTCGCTGATGGCCATTGCACCGCTGCACCGCGCGTTCGGGCTCAAGCGCGCCGTGATGTCGAGTTACCAGGCCATTTCCGGGGCCGGCGCGCGCGCGATTGAGGAGATGGAAGTGCAGGTGCAGGACTGGGTGGCCAAGCGCCCGCTGAAACAGGCCGAGGTCAGTCCGCGCCAGATCGCATTCAACGTGATCCCGCGCATCGACGCCGTGCAGGACAACCTCTACACGAAAGAGGAAATGAAGTTCCTGTGGGAGTCGCAGAAGATCCTTCACCACGGTAGCCTGCGCGCCACGGCCACCTGCGTGCGCGTACCGGTCTGGCGCAGCCACGCGGTGTCGCTGAACCTCGAGTTCGAAAAGCCGGTCACGCGCGAGGCCGCGATCGAAACGCTCAGCCATGCCAAGGGCGTGCTGGTTGAAGACGACGTGCGCAACGAGATCTACCCGACACCCATCGACCGCACCGAACTCGACGATGTAGCCGTGGGACGCATCCGCCAGGACATCAGCGTGGACGGCAACAAGGGCCTCGCCATGTGGGTGGTGGGGGACCAGCTCGGCAAAGGCGCCGCACTCAACGCAGTCCAGATCGGCGAGTTGCTGCTATCGCGGTAAACGAAGCCGCACACAAACGCACGAAGCCATGAAGAACTACTTCATGGCTTCGCCTGCATTTGCGACCTTCGGCAGAACCGGTATCGGCTAGGATGGCTTCACGAAGTTCACGGGAGAAGCCATGAAACGAACCATCACCTGGCTGGCGATTGTTCTGACTGCCACCGCGTTGACCGCTTCCGACAATCTGGCGGATTCGAATGCGTCTGGTCCAGATCACATTCAGTTGCTCGCCACCGCGTTTCGTGATTTCAAGGCGCGCGGCCCGGTAGACGAGGTCACACTTGTCAACGACGACGAATGCGAACTGACTGCCGAATTGGGCGGCACCTGGGTCGTCGACAAGAACCTTGCCGAAGAACTTGCGCCGGAACTGGTGAAGGAGCGGGAACTGAAACCCCACGAACTCGGCCCGATAAAGGAGTTCAAGATAACCGTAGAGGACAAGGACTCAGCGGCGCTGGGCAAGGTCGCCAACTGGATCAAGACCGCTGAGAAGGATGAAGCCGACTGGCTTGCCGAATTCAAGGACGCCTGCCGGCGCGTTCTTGTTGTCGGCTTGATTGAGGCTCAAACCATGAAGCGTTCCTTCGCGGTCATCCAGTGGCGCGGCAACTTGATGATGTTGGTGTTTCGCGAAAACGGCACGCCCGATCCCATGTACATCTCGATGGCTTGCGACCGCAAGGGAGACAACGACTACTTCTTTATCCGCGAAGACCACAGCAACACCGGTCCATACAAACGGAAGCAAACTGACGATAAATAGGTTTGCCTGGACGGCCGGTCCCGCCGTTTTCTGCGCCGCGCTCAACGCAGTCCAGATCGGCAAGCTGCTGCTGAGCAGGTACAGATCACTAGTGCATATCAAAGTGGCTGACTGTGTCGCCTGCATCGGAGAGCCTCACTATCCACAACGTGGAGTGTCCCTTCAGCAGCGTAATTGGAGTTGCCTCGCCATTCACCGTGATTGTTGCAGACATACCCTTAACCTTCACGACGGCCATTCGGGTCGCTGCATTGAGGTCCGCATCGCCCGGCTCGCTCATCAGGGAAATGTGGCCCTTGATTCGTTCCCGCTGCCATATTGTCCGAAGGCCATCGTCATCTTGAAGTGAGAGCGTGAAGGTGGAGGGTGCGGAGTGTGTGTTCATTACACTCAGCACGATTTCGTATACGCCTGATCCAGGCGCTGTCTCCTTCAATCCATCTCTCAAACGCTTGATCGTCGCTGAACGCTCGGCCTTTGCAGGTTCGATGTATTCGACCCCTTTTGCCGGAGTCATGGCGCAACCCGTTGCAATAAGCAGCAGCAGTGCCGACAGAAGCCTCATGCAGGTGCCCCCTGGGACTCGATGTGCTTCCGCCGCCGCTCGTGCAACTCGACGACCTTGCGGATGACTTCGTCATCGACTTCGTTGCCCGCGAGCAGTTTCAGGTGCAGGCTGCAGAACTCGTCGTCGCACTTGGCGTATTTAAAGCGGTTCTTCGCAATGAAGTTGTAGATACGCGCGCCGACGAACGCAGCGCCCGGCAGCCACAGCAGCGGCACGATCAGCCAGCACAGCGGCAGCATCGGCGCCACGGCGCGGAACGCCTTGTAGCCGCCGAAATAGCTGCCGTCCGGGCGCTTCACGTACATCTGCTTCAGCATGTCGGCGTAGCTGACGTCGGGCAGCTCACCCTCGGCAAAACGGCGGTCGTGGATGTCGGCGTACTTCAGCCGCCCCAGCCAGTCCAGGCGCTCCAGCGTGCGCTTGCTCTTTTTGCAGATGGGACACATGCCGTCATAGAAGACGGTGT
>JAGQRI010000229.1 GCA_020425515.1 Planctomycetota bacterium
ACCTCGGCGCCGGCGCGGCGCGCGATGGTCATCATCGCGTAGCTGTTGCAGTCGTACACCTGCCCCTGCTTGAGCGCCTTGCCCGGCGCGACCACTTCATCGCCGGTCGTGAAGATCAGCACCTTCGGCTTGCGCGCGACCTTGACCTTGGCCTTGCCGATGATGGCGACCGCGGCGATCTGCCCGGGGCCCATCACCGTGCCGCGCTTCAGCACCACGTCGCCCTTGCCGATGTCGTCGGCCTTCCTGCCGACGTTTTCTCCCTCGACCACCGGCGTCTTGAAGCTCACGGCCTGCCCGACCACCTGGGCGTTCTCGACCATCACCACGGCGTCGGCGCCCTTGGGCATCGGCGCGCCGGTCGCGATCTCGACGCATTCGCCCTTCTTGACGGTTCCCTTGAACGGCGTGCCGGCCAGCGCCTTGCCGGTCACTTTCAGCATGCCCGGCTCTTCCAGGTCTTCGCTGCGAACAGCGTAGCCGTCCATCGCGGCACGGTCGAAGGCGGGGACGTTCAGCGTGCTTTTCAGGTCTTCGGCCAGCACCCGCAGGTCGGAATCTTCTACGGGGCAAAGCTCGGTGCCCGTTACCGGGCGCAGTTTCGACAGGATGGTGTCAAGCGCGTCGTCCGCGCTAACCAGTGTGCCGAAACCTCTGCGATTGTTCATGGTCGTCACTTCTTGTCTGTGTCTTCGAGCTTCTTGCGCGCGGACTCCATGACGGACTTCGCGTAGGGGTCGTGCTCGTTGTCGATGGCGGTATCCAGCAGCGCCTTTACGTCCAGCTTGGCATCCAGCAGACCGGCGCCCAGCTTCCAGGTCACCAGCGCCTCGGCCGCGTCGCCGCGCACCAGGCCGGAGCTGTGCTTCAGCGCCTTCTGCAGGATTACCGGGACGTCGTCGTTGGCGAGGCTCGCCACGATCGGCAGCAGCAGCCGAATGTGTTGCAGGCTCTGCGACTCGCCGGGCAGGGCAAGCTGCGTGGTCAGGCGCGCCAGGCACACGGTGCGCGCGGCGGGCGTGCCCTTGGCCAGCGCGTCGCGGGCGCCGTCGCGCACGTAGTAGACGTTGTCGTCCAGCATCTCGATCAGGCGGAAGACGGCGTTCCGGGTTTCATAGGCGCCCAGCAACCCCGTGACCCGGTGGCGGATGCGGTCCATCTCATTGCTCGAAAGCTCGACCAGCAGGGGGATGGCGTCTTCGTTCTTCCACTTGGAAAGCGCCGCCAGTTGCGCCAGGCGCGCGCCCATCGAATCTTCGACCTTGGCCTGGGCCAGCAGGTGCTCCGCGGCGCGCTGGTCGTCCATGCTCGCCAGCAGCTCGGCGACGTTTCGGCGCGCGGTCGCGTCCTCATTGGCGATGTTGGCCACCAGCCCGTCGAAAGCCTTGCCCTTAAGGTCCGGGTTGTCCTCGAACCCGTTGAAGACGCCGCGCAGGCAACGGATATGCAGGGTGTCGGCGGCGTCAAGCTTGGTGAGGGCGAACTTCAGCCCTTCTTCGCCGCTGTCGATGATCTGTTGCCGGGCATCCTTGACCACGGCGCGGTTGTCGCCCACTTCCCAGAGCGAGCCCGTTTCCCACAGTTTGGCCAGGTCAGGTTTTTCGTCCTGGGCAAACAGCGACCCGCCTGCCAGCACCAGCAGGACGGCAACGAGGCTGATTCGCTTGAGAGCCATGGGTACTCCGGATTTCCACACCGGACCGGTTACATTACTCGCGTAAAGCCCCAAAGCAAACGGGTTTGCGCACCCGTTTCGAGCACAATTGCAACAATTGTTCAATCCGGGCCCCGTTTGTTGCCGATAGCCCCCCTGATCGCCCCCGCCATCGCGGGCCGGCACGCCAACGAACGTGGAGTAAGTCAATGCGCATCTCACTGATCCTCTTCGCCGTCGTCGCCTTGTTCATGGCCGGCTGCTCGACCGTCATCCAGGTCCCGCCCCAGCCTGTCGACGTGGACAATCCCGAACCGCGCACCATCATGCTGTCGGAGGCGGCCAGCGACCTCGGCTGGACCTACGAGGCCGGGCCCGGCGCCTACGACTACACCCTGCGCAGCCCCTACGGCGACAAGGTGATCTTCCGCATCGGCACCGACTACATGAGCATCAACGGCGCCCGCTACCAGCAGGAACGCGACGCCGTCGAAAAGCGCGGCAGCGACCTGCTGCTGCCGGAATCGACCTTCAACTTCGTCTGTGAGCACTTCGGACGCCACGAACTGGTCCGCAGCCCGCGCCACGAGGCCAAGGTCGAATACGAGCTGGTGCCGATCGACCGCCCGGATACACCCAAGGCAACCAGGGAAACCATGGCGACCTCGACCGTGCTGAAAGGGCTGACCATCTGCATCGACGCCGGCCACGGCGGCAGCGACCCGGGCGGCATGGGCAACGGCGTCTCCGAGAAAGTGATCGTGCTGCCGGTCGCGCTGAAGCTGCAGGCCCTGTGCGAGGCCGCCAGCGCGAAGGTCATCATGACCCGCACCGATGACACCTACCCCGACCTCGACAAGCGCTGCGAAATCGCCAACAGCAACAAGGTCGACCTGTTCGTCAGCATTCACGCCAACATCTCGCCCGCCGACAGCAGCGTCACCGGCTTCGAGGTCTTCTTCAACAAGAACTCCGAACAGGGCGGGCTGTTCGCCGGCGCGCTGGCCGCAGCCATGGACGACGCCACCACCAGCCCCAACCGCGGCGCCAAGAAAGACCCCCGCGGGCTGCGCGTGCTGGAAAAGACCACCATGACCGCCGCGCTGGTCGAGCTCGGCTTCCTCAGCAACGCCCGCGAAGCAAAGACGCTGACCCAGAAGGACTACCAGGAAAAGATGGCCAAGGCCCTGTATGAGGGCATCGTCACCCACTGGACCAAGAACCGCGCCAGCGTCAGCAAGTAGCGGAATACAATGCAATCGGCCCGGGTTCGCCCGGGCCGTTTCATTTAATGACGTTCAATCCCGCAGCGCGGTCACGGTGACGTTGCCGACCCATTCCCCGCCGAGCTTGTCGCGCAGGAGTGCATCAAGGGTCTCCTGCAGCTTCGGCAGCGCGCCGGCCTTGTCGACATTCCCGCTGCCGTCCATGAAATCCCGCAGCGCAACCCAGCACTTGTAGTCGATCCGGTATTCCGAGGTCAGCTCGCAGAACCGCTCGGGGTCACGGAGCGGGTCCATCTTCAACTCGATCAGCAGCTTTTGCGCATTGCCCGCGTGGCGCTCAACGTTCAGGGAAATGTGGAACGTTCCCGTGTACAGCGGCTTCGCGTCCGGCGTCAGGTTGATCAGGCTCAGTGCGTGCCAGGGCCAGTAGCCGCCCTCGGATTTCAATCCCAGCACGGAGGAGATCTCGTCCTGCAACGCGAATCTGGCGTCCCGGTCAAGGTCAGGCCCCGTCGGCTCGTAGTAGGCCTTCTCCTCAACGCCGGCAACCGCGGCCTGATGAAGCAGCAAATGTCTGTCGGCATCGTGCAGCAGCTTCACATACTCCAGCGCCTGCACGCTGCTGGCCGAAACTTCGAGCTGCACGCGCAGGCGCAGATTGATGGTGCCCTCGGCCTCGACCTTCGTACTCGCCTTCAGCGGAAGCGATACGTCGAACGGGTCCGAGAACCAGCTCCGTTCTTCAACGGGCGCGGCCGCGAGCGCCCGCCGCGCTTTCTCTGCTTCGCTGATCACGGGCTCGGGCTTGTCGGGATCGATGCCGGCTGCCTCGGCCTCTGCCTGTTTGCGTTTACGCTCGCGTTCTTTTGCTTCCTGCAATTCCTTGTACTCACGAACCTTTCGGTTGTGCTCGTTGACTTCGGCCTGGAAATCCGCCAGTTGCTGCTGCTCGAAGCGCTCGTGCTCTTCGGCGCGACGCTCGGCGAGGATGGCGGCGGTCAGGCACAGCGCGATGATGGCCAGCAGCCCGGCCGCCCACATGGCGCGGCGCTTCAGCACCCGTGCGTGGGATCGCGGATACTGGATGCCGACGCCGTCGCCGGCGCCGTCCATCAGCGCGTGGTATTCGGTTCCGTTCCAGTCCAGCACGAAGAAGTAGACCGGCAGCATCAGGTATTTGAATGAGATTTCCGCGGATGATGCCGCGACACCGATTTCCCAGGACTTTGCGAGTTCCGCGTCGATGCGGTCCTTCACGCGCCGCTGCACGTGGCTCCAGGCCTCGTCGAGATCGACGGTGAACCGCTCGCAGACGGTGCCGGCCAGTTGCTCGGGCTCAAAGGGCGGCAGCATGCGGGTCTCGAACGGCTCGACGGCGCGCAGCTCGCTCGGCATGCGCTGCAGAATCTGGCGGCTCGCACAGGCATGTACGTTCCGGATCGTGACCACAGGGCGCTCTGAACCGCGTGCCGGTACCACGATGTCCAGGATCCAGTACGGCACGTAGCGTGCCTCGACAGCGACGACGCTGAATTCACTGTGGAACTTTGCCACGGCGTCGCGCCGGCGCTTCAGCCATTGCCGCAGCAGCCACTCGGCACGCTCTGCATCACAGGCGAAACGCTGCAGGCCCTGTGGCTGCAGCACGCCGTGCAGGACGTCGAGCCTCACGAAATCGCGGCTGCCGCAATAGGCGCAGCGCCCGACCATCTTCTCGGATGCACTGTCGACCTCGGCGCCGCATTCATTGCACGTCCAGCTGGTGATGCCTTCGGCCGGCTTCAGCAGCGCGCTCAGGTTCTGCTTGGCCGCCGAGAAATCATGCCACGCGACCGGTGCTTTGGCTGGCGCCGACAACTCGCGCTCGTGCCCGCAATAGCCGCAGACCAGCAGGTTCACCCCGCCCTTGCGCACGCGCTCGGTCATGCCGCCGCCGCACTGCTCGCACTCGAAGATGTCATCTTCGGTCTGGAAGCGCTCTGCGACCAGCTTCGTGCCGACGCGGCGGCGCGGCGTGTACTCCTTTTTCGGCAGGTGTGACTTACCGTCCGGAAGCCGCTTAATGTAGGGATCCAGCAGCGGATGTTGCGCCATTCCGCGTCGTTTACGCCCGCGCGAACGTATTCGGTCGACCTTTCCGACAGGCGGCAGCGCAGGCGGGGGCGCGGTTTCGTCGCGACGGTGCCGCAGCAGGTGCTCCGCCTCGTTCAACTGCAGCGTGATCTCGATGGCGGCTCGGTCCAACGCTTCGGCCAGTTCGGCTGCCTGCGCCAGCGCTTTGCGGGTGTCTGTACTATCCTCGCCGCGCACCTTCAGGACGGCTTCACGAACACGATCGTCGGCAACCCGTTGCAGAGACTCGATCACGCCGGGCGCGAGTTTCAGGAATTCACTGATTGCATCGGCACACCGGGAGTGCTCAATGCTGCTGAGCCGCCGGGCCGCGCGCGGGCCGAGAAACACCTGCATCTGTGCATGGAATTCGCGGACGGCTTCCAGCCCCGGCTGCAGCACGCCGCGGGCGCCGGTCACGGTTGCGGTCTTCAGGGAGTCAACACACGCACGCAACTGCCCGGTCAGCAGTGTTACCCGCTCGCTGAGTTGCTCGCCCCTGGATTCCACCCGGACCTCCCGGGGCACATTTTGCACGCCGACCCCGCCACGGGACAGGCGATTCCGGGGCCGTCTTTTTGGCATTCGGCGCCGCGTGTTGTAGAATCCAACAGCGGGCTTCCCCGAGGCCGCATCCCCGCACCTTCCCCGGTGTACTGGCAAATATGGATTCCGAAACCTGTCGATTATGGCTGCGCGCGGAGCTATCGCGCGCGAAACGCAATTGCCTGCTGCGGGCCGCCACCCGTGTGCCCGGCGTGATCGTCCTGTGGGCGGTACAGACCACCCTGCTCACGATCGTACTGACCTACTTTGCCGCCCTGGCATTGGTGCGCCTGCTGCACTTCCCGGAAACCGACCCGTGGAACCGCTTCTACATGGCGATGCTGGAGTGGGGCTGGCCGATCTCCGAGTGGGCGCATGCCCTGCTGGGCGGATTCGTGGCGCTGTACGTGCTTGCGCGCGTGCGCAGACACCGCCCCGCGCGCGTGCTGTTCACCGTGGATGACGACGAGCCGCTGGTGGTGCTGCCGCAGATTGCCCGCGACGCCGAGCGCACCGCCCTGCGCCGCGCCATGCCGGGCGTGTCCGACTACGTCTACGCCCTGCTGTTCTCATTGCCGCGCCTGCTGGCGGCGACGCTTGGCGAGCTTGCCCGCTACAACCGCCTGCGCCGCACGGACGTGGACGAGTGCGCGAAGGTCGTGCAGGCGCTGTTCGGGCGAGGCGAGATCGAGCTGAAGCAACTGCAAAACGAACTCGGGAGCGAAACGGTCGAGCGTGCCCTGCCGCAACTGTGGGAACTGCCGCTGGTCCGCTTCGTTGAGCACGACCCGCAGCATGTGAGGCTCAAGAGCATCTTCGAGCAGGACCTGGTCGCCTTCGGCGTGGCCTGACGGTGGCACGGGCGCCCCCGCCCGTGTTTGCCGCACGCCGCACCCGTTTCTGACACCCGTACACAAGCTGGCGATGTCGCACGCGCCTGTATATTCATTGCCCGGCACTTGTAGTGCCTGAGGTAACCGGGACCTTGAACGCTAGTGAGATAACCTGACCCGGGGGGAGATATGAGATGGCAAGCTTCAACAAGGTCATACTGATGGGGAACCTGACCCGCACGCCCGAACTGCGCAGCACGCCGGGTGGATCGCAGGTCACGGACATCACGCTCGCGGTGAACGACGTCTTCACCGACAGCAGCGGCACGCGCCAGGAACGCACCACTTTCGTGGACATCACCTTCTGGGGCAAGCAGGCCGAAACCCTGTGCCGCTGGAAGAAGCAGGGCGACCCCCTGCTGGTCGAGGGCGCGCTGCGCCAGGACAAGTGGGTCGACAAGCAGAGCGGGCAGAACCGCAGCAAGCTGAAGGTGCAGGGGCTGAGCTTCACGTTCCTGAACCGCGGCTCCGGCGAAGGCGGCGGAGGTGGTGGCGGGAACCGCGGCGGCAACCAGGGCGGCGGGCGCGGCAACTACAACCAGGGCGGCGGCGGGCGCGGCGGCAACCAGGGCGGAGGCGACGACTACGGCGGCGGCCCCGGCGGCTACGACGACTACGCCACCAGCCTGCCCGACAACGGCGGCGGCGAAGAGCCACCGTTTTAGAGTTCGTGTATCGTGGGCCGTGGATCGTGTTTCGATTCACGGCCCGATCCACGAACCACGAGTCACGAACCACGAGATCGACATGCCTCTCTTCATCGTCACAATCGAATACACGAAGCCGATGGACCTCGTTGAGCAGCACACGCCTGACCATCGCGCGTTCCTGGCCGGTCTCAAGGAAAAAGGGCAACTGCTCGCCAGCGGGCCCTTCGACCCGCGCACCGGCGGCATGCTGATCATGCAGGCCGACAGCGCCGAAACTGCCGATGCGATCACGCGGGAAGACCCGTTCCGCAAGAACGAAATCGCGAAGTACGAAGTCCGCGGCTGGAAACCCACCATCGGCGTGGAGCGCTTCGAGTAAAAGCGCTCGAACCACGAAGGGCCGCAAAGGACCACGAAGAACCGCTCCCGTTCGGGCAGCTTCATGGTGGCGCTTTTGTTCGGCGGTACTTACCCGAAACAATCTCAAAGATTCATTTGACCGGCCGGCTTCGCCGGCGTATTTAACTCTTAGGTTATTTAACTGATTGGTTCATAACGATGCTTGAAGAACAGCTTGATTCCGTGTTTGCGGCGCTCGCCGACCCAACGCGCCGCGCCATCCTTTCACGCCTGGCGAAGGGCGAGCGCTCGGTGACCGAATTGGCCGAGCCGTTCGACATGTCCATGCCGGCCGTGAGCAAACACCTGAAAGTGCTTGAGCGTGCCGGGCTCATTGAGCGGGGGCGCGAGGCGCAGTACCGCCCGTGCAAGCTGAACGCGGAGCCGCTGAAGGAAGTGGCAAGCTGGGTCGAGCGCTACCGCAAGCACTGGGAAGAGAGCTTCGACCGGCTCGACGACTACCTGAAGGAACTCCAGAAAGAGAAGAAGAATGCCCGCAGAAAGAAATGAACTGGTCATCACACGCGAACTCGTTGCCCCGCGCAGCCTGGTCTGGCAGGCGTGGACACAGAAGGAACACCTCGAAAAGTGGTGGGGCCCCAAGGGCATGACTCTCAGCGTGGCGCGCCTAGAGTTGAAGCCGGGTGGCACGTTCCTCTACAGGATGGCGTCACCGGAAGGCGACATGTGGGGCAAGTTCGTCTACCAAGAAATCGAGCCCGAATCGAAGCTGGTCTACGTCAGTTCGTTCAGCAACGAGCAGGCCGAGATCACGCGCCCGCCCTTTCCGCAGATCGCCGACAGTTGGCCGCGCGAAGTCGAAAACACGCTGACGCTGGAAGCCACGGGCGACAGAACGCTGCTGACCCTGCGCGGCAAACCGCTCACCGACGACGAAGCCGAATGGGGCACGTGGCAGGGCATGATCCCGAGCATGAACCAGGGATTCGCCGGCACCTTCGAACAGCTCGACGCGTTCCTCGCGGAAGCAAAGGCGTAGACCGTGGCGGCGAACACCGACAAACGACTGTCCGAAGCGCTCGACTGGCTCAAGCGCAACGGCGCGCGAAAGACCCGCGACGGCATGGCGGGGTACGGCATCACGGCCGAGAAGGCCTTCGGCGTGACCATGGGCGACATGAAGAAGCTGGGCAAGCAACTCGGGCGCGATCACGCACTGGCCGACGGGTTGTGGAAGTCCGGCTGGTACGAGGCACGCATGCTGACGGCGTTCGTGGACGAGCCGGAGAAGGTAACGGCGCAGCAGATGGATCGCTGGTGCCGCGAGTTCGACAACTGGTCCGTGTGCGATACCGTGTGCTTCCACCTGTTCGACCGTACGCCGCACGCGCTCAAGATGGTCGACAAGTGGGCCAAGGCGAAGGGCGAGTTCCAGAAGCGTGCCGCGTTCGCCCTGCTCGCCTGCGTGGCGCTGCACGACAAGCAGATGCCCGACAAGCCGTTCATTGACCGCCTGCCGCTGATCGAACAGGGCTCAACGGACGAGCGCAACTTCGTGAAGAAGGCGGTGGTGTGGGCGCTGCGCTCAATCGGCGAACGCAGCCCGGCGCTGAACAAGCAGTGCGTGGCACTGGCGGGAAAGCTGGCTGCGACGGACGACGCGACCGCGCGCTGGATAGGCAAAGACGCGCTGAAGGGACTGACCAGCCCGGCCGCGAAGAAGCGGCTCGCGAAGAAGTAACGGAGACAGGCAATGGGTACGAGGAATTCCGACACCTTCCGGCTGAAGCTGGTCGGCGACCTGGAAATCGAAATGACGCGCGAGTTCGACGCGCCGAAGCACCTGGTATTTCTCGCGCACACGAGCTGCGAGCACATGAAGCGCTGGTGGGGTCCGCGCCGCATGGAGATCGTCGAGTGCAGCCTGGACTTCAGGGTCGGCGGCAAGTGGCGCATCGTGCAGCGCGACCCGAACGGCAACGTCTACGCCTTCCGCGGCGAGTATCGCGAAATCGTAGCCAACGAGCGCATCACCTGGACTTTCGAGTACGAGGGCATGCCGGGCAGCATCGCGGTCGAGGCCATGACCCTCACCGAGAAGAACGGACGCACAACGCTGAAAGCGATCTCGCGCGCGCCGGACAAGGAAAGCCGCGACGGCATGGCCGCAAGCGGCATGGAAGCGGGCGCCCGCGAAACCTGGGACCGGCTGGAAGAACTGGTCGTCGAACTGAACTGATAGAGGGAACCGATGAGCAAAGAGACGCGCAAAGTAACACCGTTCATGATGTTCAACGACGGGCTGGAAAAGGCAATCGAGTTCTACGTCGCCACTTTCCCGGACTCGCAGGTGCACAGCATGGCCCGCGCCGGCGACGGCGGGCCGGTCACGTCAGCCGAGTTCACGGTCGGGGGCCAGCGCTTCATGGGGTTCAACGGCGGGGACTACTTCAAGTTCAGCGAGGCATTCTCGCTCTTCGTGAACTGTGAGGACCAGGCCGAGGTGGACGAGTACTGGGAAAAGCTGCTGGCCGTGGGCGCGAAGCCCACGCAGTGCGGCTGGATCACCGACCCCTGGGGCGTGTCGTGGCAGATCGTGCCGAAGCGCTTCATGGAGCTGATGGGCGACGAGGATGGCAAGAAGGTCAAGGCCGTGGTCGACGCCATGATGAAGATGGTCAAGCTCGACGTGGCAGGGCTGGAAGCCGCGTACGACAACGCTTAGGAGACAGGGGATGACAACCGAAGACGAAATCCAAATCACACGCGTGTTCGATGCGCCGATTGCGCTGGTGTGGGACGCCTGGACGAAGCCCGAACACTTCAGCAAATGGTGGGGTCCGAAACACTTCAGCTCACCGGACCCGCAGATCGACCTCAAGGTCGGCGGCAAGCTGCTCTGGGCCATGCGCGGTCCGGACGGCAGCACCCACTACAACGCCGGCGTGTTCCGCGAAATCGAGCCGATGTCGAAGCTGGTCTGCGACACACACTTCTCCGACGCAGACGGCAAGAAGATCCGCCCGGCCGACATCGGCTTCCCCGGCGACTGGCACGGCGAGACGACGATCTCCGTCACGCTCGAAGACCTGGGCGAACGCACGCGCATGACCATCCGCCAGACCGGCACACCGGCCGAGTTCCACGACATGAGCCGCGCCGGCTGGGGCACGTCGCTGGAGAAGCTGTCCGAGTCGCTGACCGAAGATCGCTCGGTCGTGGTGAACCGCACCTTCGACGCACCGCGCAAGCTGGTTTGGGAGGTCTTCACCAGGCCGGAACACATGGACAAGTGGTGGGGCCCTGACGGTTTCAGCAACAAGACGCACGAGATGGACTTCCGCGCCGGCGGCGCCTGGAAGCACACCATGATCGGCCCGGACGGCACCGAGTTCCCGAACTACAGCGAGTACACCGAGATCGTCGAGCCGGAGTTGATCGCGTACAGGCACGGCACCGGGCCCGACGACATCATGTTCAACGCGACCATCACGTTCACCGAGTTCATGGGCAAGACGACCGTGAACATCCATTCGGTGTTCCCGGACAAGCCGTCGCGCGACCGGGTGGTCGAGCAGTACGGCGCGATCGAGGGCGGGAAGCAGCACCTCGCCAACGCCTCAGCGTACATCGAGCAGCTCTCCTGAATCGCGGTATTCAGGCGGGCGGGGGCGTGGTTAAATCCCGCCGTGCTTCTGCTGCTCGACAACTACGACTCGTTCACCTTCAACCTCGCCCAGTACTTCATGGTACTGGGCGAGAAGGTGCACGTCGCGCGCAACGACCAACTCAGCGTCACCGAGCTGTTGGCGCTGGAACCGACGCGGGTCTGCATTTCGCCGGGGCCTGGGCGCCCGCGCGACGCCGGGGTCACGCTGGAACTGATCGCCGCCTGCGCAGGCAAGCTGCCGCTGCTGGGTGTCTGTCTCGGCCATCAGGCAATCGCCGAGCACTTCGGCGGGCGGATCGTCCACGCGCCCACACTTATGCACGGCAAGACAAGCCCCATCGTTCACGAGGGCGAAGGCGTGTTCCGCGGGCTGCCGTCGCCGTTCAAGGCAACGCGCTATCACTCGCTGACCGTGGACCCGGAGTCAGTCCCCGACTGCCTGCAAGTCACGGCGCGAACCGAAGACGGCCCTTCGACAGGCTCGGGACAGGGCGTAATCATGGGGTTGCGTCACCGTGAATTGGCAATCGAGGGCGTGCAGTTCCACCCGGAAGCCATCCTGACCGAGCACGGCCACCAACTGCTCCGAAACTGGCTGGAAGCCACGCCCGAGCCGGCTGCAAAGTGAGGTCGTGGCACAGGCAATCGTGCCTGTGCCACGCGCAGATTTGGCACGGAACAATCTAGCCGAAGCGGCCGGTGAGGTAGTCCTCGGTCTGCTTCTTCTTCGGCTTCAGGAACATCTCGCTGGTTGCGCCGAACTCGATCAGCTTGCCCAGGTACATGAACGCCGTGAAGTCCGCCACGCGGGCGG
>JAGQRI010000230.1 GCA_020425515.1 Planctomycetota bacterium
ATCCACAGGGTGTAGCGCACGGGCGCGAACCTCGCTTCCCGGTCGCCGATCGCTACCCTGAACAAACCCAGCAGCGCCCAGATGCCCAGCAGCGCTCCCAGCCACATGCCGATCACGCCGAAGCTGTAGTGCACCAGCGCCGTGCCCCACTCGACGCGTTCGTTGCTGGGCGAGGCTTTGCCGAACAGGTTCATCACGCGCCCGCTTTTGCCCGCGCTGCCGGTGCCGTTGCCCAACAGCCCGCCGCCGAAGTCGTCGGTGACGGCGATGGCCGTGTCCATGCGCTCCTGCACGATCTCGGGCTGGATGCTGGTCCAGAAGGCCTCGGCGCGGTTGCCGGTCATGAAGCCGACCAGGATCGCCCCCAGCAGGAAGCCGACCAGCCCGCCCATGATCAGCCCGGGGCGCGGGCGGCGTTTCACGCCGGGGCGCTGCTCGAAGCGATAAAAGATCAGCGGCAGGCAGGTGAAGACGGCGATGGCGCAGAAGCTCAGCCCGGTGCGGATGCCGGACAGATGCGCGCTCATGACCGCGCAGTAGCCCGACGCCCACAACAGCAGGCGCTGCCGCCGCGCGCGGCGCATTTTCAGCAGCCCGATGCACAGGCACAACTGGAACACGCTGGCGAGTGAAAGCAGCGTCGGCGTCGCGAACAGAGATTCGTTGTAGCGGACCTCGCCCCCGCGTTCGAGCGTGCGCACCTTGCGGAAGGCCGATTCGCGCAGGAAGGGCGGCAGGTCGTAATAGAACGAGTTCTGCAGCATCGTCAGTATGAAGATCGGGATCGCCAGGTAGGCCATCGCGCGCAGGAAACCGTCGGCCGAATCCGAGTGCCGGAAGAAATTCGACATCAGCACCATCATCGGGAAGTACAGCAGCCAGGTGCGGATGCCGCTGATCCCGACCAGCAGGTTGGGCAGGGCCGGGTTCGCGGCTTCGAGCACCACGAACGACATCCACGCCAGGATCGGCACGTAGACGCCCCACTTTTCCAGGTTATTGGCGCCGCGCAGCGGGCGGCGCAGGTTCGGGCGGAACACGTAGCACAAATAGCAGGCCGCGATCAGAAAATCTTTGCCCAGCGAAATCGTGTACGGCGAGCCCGGAACGGCCTTGCGCAGCGAGTCCTCGCCGACCAGCAGGACGACCAGCAGCGCCAGCCCGATGCGCCAGTCGGCAAAGGCCGCGACGATCGAGCCAAGCAGGAAACCGGCCCCGGCCCCCAGCGCAGAGCCCAACAGCGGGTTGGTGTTCCATACCAGCGCGCCGACGACCGTGCCCAGCGCGGCAATCGAGGCAGACATTGCCAGCGCCCGGCGCAGTTGCGGATTGCGCAAACCACGCTTCTCGATGAGGTTGGGTCGAATGACAGCGGTTGCCTGCATCGACGGACTTGAGCTTGAGTTAGCCCCTTCGATAGACGATACTTAACAAAGGGTACGAAAGTTTGCCGGTTAAGGCGCGGGCTTTTACGTTTTCGCCCTGACCGCACGCAGCACAACGAGGTGTCAGTGGAGCAGGACTTCCGCCTGAATATCGAGCAGGTCCGCAAGCTTGCGGCCCGGGGGGACTACACCTCGGCCCGTCGCAGGGTGGTGGAACTGCTTGCCGCGGACATTGACGCAGACGTGCGCACCGAACTCGAGAAGCAGGGGCGTACGCTGGAAGTACTCGAATCCGTTGACGTCGTCCGCCGCCTGCTGCGCGACGGAGACCCCGGCGCCGCCGCCAGTGCCTCCAACACCATTCTCGACGCTTTGTCCTCAGACGAATACGCCCGCCTGGGCGTGGTGGCCGCGGCTCTGACGCTGCTCGGGCGCGCCGGTGAACTCGCGCGCCGGGCCGGCAGCGGCGACGAGGTGGACGAAGAAGTCGACGCGTTCGTTGAATACCTCGGCGCCGAGCTGAACCAGTTGGGGCGCGATTCCGTCGACCGCCAGCTCGAATCCGTGCTTGAGCCGGGCAAGACTTCCACTGGCGCCTACACCCTCGGCGACCTGCTCTCGCGCAAGCCCTGGAACCCGAACGCAGGCCCCGCGCTCGAGGCCGTGCCCGAGCCGCATGAGATGTCCTCGCGCAACCGCGCGATCGCGCACCCGGTACCTGATTCGCCGGTCATCGGGCGCATCCTGATCGAGCAAGAGGAACGCGAGCGCGTCAGCACCGCCCCGCAGACGGCAACCGAGGGCGCGGGTTCGGGCCAGGACATTTTCGACCTGGTGGGGCGCGCCGCGCTGGCGAGCTGGCACGTGGTTCTGTTCAGCGCGCTGTTCTTTGCCGCCGCCGGCTACTTGGCCGTGGCTGCGAGCCCCGACCGCTACGAAAGCAGCGCCCTGTTGCAGAAAACGCCGACCAGCAAGCTGCGCGCGCCGATCACCGGCGAGACTTCCGAGTACGTGCCGGCGCTGCCGAGCAAGACCGTCGTCGAGCTGGTCAAGCTGCCGACGTTCCAGAAGCGCGTCGCCGACCGCCTCAAGGAAACCGGCTGGACCGCCGAGGAAAACGGCACGCCGGAGAAGTACCCGGTCACCCAGCAGGAAGTCGAGAGGTCGCTGACCGTCACGATCAATGAAACCAGCAAGGAAGGCTACCTGATCGAGTTCAAGGCCGTGCACAAGGATGCCGCCTACGCGCAGGCGATCGCGGGCGCCGCCGCCGAGGAATTCCGCAAGTACCACTACGAGCACGTCACGCGCGAGGCGACGCTGAACCTGCAGGACTACGAAGCGCGCGCCAAGCGCATCCGTGAGGACCTGGAACAGGTGTACGCGAAACGCCTTGAGGAATTCGCCACCGGCGACGTGCAGGCCATCGGCGTTGACATCGAGTCACGCACCAACGCGCTGGTGACGACAATCCGCCAGTCGCGCAGCGAGCTCGAGGACGCGAAGATCGAACTGCGCGCCGCACAGGAAGAACTCAACGCGCAGGAAGCAATCGCACAGCGACTGCCCGAGTACGAACTGCCGCAGCAGAACGAGCGCATCAAGGCGCGCAACCAGTTCCTGGAGCAGCTCAACCGCGAGCTGTACGAACTGGTCCGCAAGCGCGACGACTTCGGCCCGGACCACCCGATCCAGCAGAAGATCAAGGACCTGCAGCAGGACATCGAGCTGGTCAAGGCCGAGATACGCGAGCTCGAAAAGGGCGCGCCGGAAGACGTCGACCGTCGCAAGCTGAACCCCGTGCGCGCGCTTGCGGAAGACCGGGTTGCCCGCGCGCGCTCAAGGCAGATGGTCGCCAAGGACAAGGTGGATTTCCTGACCGCCTACATCCCGAAGCTCGAAACGGAGCTTGAGGGGCTGCGCCGCGATTACCTGCAAAGCGAAGCCCTGCGCCGCGACGAGCAGGACCTGCTGGCATCCAAGGAGCGAACCGACGTCGTGATTGAAGAACTGACCGCCGTCAAAGCCTCCGCCGACCGCGAGCTCGCGCTGGTTTCGCCGGCCGGGCCCGCGCACAAGATTGAGCGCGAAACCCTGATCGGCATCGCCGTCGGGCTGGTGCTCGGGCTGGTCGTCGGCATCGGCATCGCCATCGCGCTGCTGCGCAGGCGTCAGCAGCTGGCGGGACGAACCGTATGAGCAGTGCCATGAAACTACGAGCCATCATCCTGTTAACCGCCGCGGCGTTCGTGCTCGCGGCCTGCCACTCGCCCGAGCATTACGAGGACGTCCAGACCCTCAAGCAGCTCCCCGACGACCCGTACGTCTACACGCTCACGCCGGGCGACGTCGTGCAGGTCGAGATCGCCGAGGACGAGGACTACGACTGGGAAACCACCGTGCTGCCCGACGGCAGCGCGACCTTCAAGTGGGCCGGCGAAATCGACGTGATGGGCAAGACGCTGAAGCAGACCCGCGAGACCCTGAAGTCGAAACTCAAGCGCTACTACACCCACCCGACCATGACCCTCTACCTGAAAAAGGTGAACGGCCCGGACCCGATCGTCTTCATCGGCAACTTCGGCGGCAACTACGGCAGCAACACCCAGCAGCGCAGCTCGGGCGGGACCATCCCGTACCGCAAGGGCATGGGCGTCATGGAGGCAATCGCGCTGGCCGGCGGCCCCGGCGAGCCGGACGTCGACGTCGCGCCCTACGTCTACATCGTGCGCAACATCAAGACGATCAACGACCGCAAGACCTACCGCTACGACCTCGCTGAGGCCGTGCTTGGCAACTCGCCCGACCTGCCTTTGCACCCGGGCGACGTGATCTTCCTTGACCAGTCCTGGCTGCAGGACATGGAGCGCGCCCTCGGCATTTATGCGAAGATCGTGGGCTCGACGGCAAACGGGCTCGGCACGGCGCTGCTGGTCGACAAGCTCGTGGACGGCAACTAGGCATGGCGCGAATTCTGGTAACCGGCGGTGCGGGGTTCCTCGGCAGTCATTTGTGTGACCGCCTGCTGGCGCAGGGTCACCACGTAATCTGCCTCGACAACCTCAGCACCGGCTCGCGCGACAACATCGCGCATCTTGAGGATCGCGACGATTTCGAGTTCGTCCTGCACGACCTGATCGAGCCGATCCGCCTTGAAGCCGAGTTCGTTTATCACCTCGCCTGCCCGGCCAGCCCGGTGCAGTACCAGTCCAACCCGGTGCGCACGGTCAAGACCAACGTGCTCGGCACCATGAACATGCTCGGGCTCGCCAAGCGCACCGGCGCGCGCATCCTGCTGGCCAGCACCAGCGAAGTGTACGGCGACCCGCTGGTGCACCCGCAATCCGAGGACTACCGCGGCAACGTCAACACGCTCGGCCCGCGCGCGTGCTACGACGAAGGCAAGCGCGTCGCCGAGACGCTGATGATGGAGTACCACCGCGAACACGGCGTGGACGTGCGCATCGCGCGCATCTTCAACACCTACGGCCCGCGCATGGCCCGCGACGACGGGCGTGTCGTCAGCAACTTCATCGTCAACGCGCTGCGCAACGAGCCGCTTGAGCTGTACGGCGGCGGCGAACAGAGCCGCAGCTTCTGCTACGTCG
>JAGQRI010000231.1 GCA_020425515.1 Planctomycetota bacterium
GGAAGTCCTCAAGCGTGAACTCGTCCTCAAGCAGCTTCTGCTCGAGTTCCAGCGCCTGCTCTTCGTTGATGGCGCTCTGGGCCTTCTCGACCAGCGAGACAACGTCGCCCATGCCCAGGATGCGCCCGGCGATGCGGTCGGCGTGGAAGACTTCCAACCCGTCCATCTTTTCGCTGATGCCGATGAAGCGCACCGGCTTGCCGGTGATGGCGCGCACGGTCATGACCGCGCCGCCGCGTGAATCGCCGTCCAGCTTGGTCAGGATCGCGCCGGTCAGCGGCAACTGCTCGTCGAACGCCTTGGCTGACTTCACGGCGTCCTGGCCGGTCATGCCGTCGCAGACAAAAAAGACTTCGTCCGGCTGGGCACGCTTGGCGACGTCCTGCACTTCCTTCATCAGGTCGTCGTCAACGTGCAGGCGGCCGGCCGTATCGAGGATCACGACGTCGTGCCCGGACTTCTTGGCTTCCTTGACGGCGCGCTCGCAGACCTCCGGCGGCGTCGAGTTGCGGTCCGCGAACACGGGAATGCCGATGCTCTTGCCCACGACTTCGAGCTGGTCCACGGCCGCGGGGCGCTGCAAGTCGGCGGCCACAAGGATCGGGTTCTTCTTAAACTTCTGTTTCAGGTACAGCGCGAGCTTGCCGCAGGTTGTGGTTTTGCCGGCACCCTGGAGACCGGCCATCAGGATGACGGTCGGGCGGTCGCTGCGGAATTTCATCTTGGAGCGGCCCTGCTCATCGACCGTGCCGGGCTCGTTCATCATCCTGACCAGTTCGTCGTGAACGATCTTGACGAACTGTTCGCCGGGGCGGACGCCCTTCAGCACTTCTTCGCCGAGGGCCTTTTCGCGCACGTTCTGGGTGAAGTTCTTGGCGACCTTCAGGCTGACGTCGGCCTCGAGCAGCGCCGTGCGAATGGCACGCGCGGCTTCCTTGACGTTGTCTTCGGTGATGGTGTCGGACCCGGCCATCTTGCGCCAAAGGTCCGAAAAGCGGCTGGAAATGTTGTCGAACATGCTCGGTCCTGTGCACTTCGGTAGATCAGGCAGTGTAACAGACGGCGCGGGTTATACATCCCGTCGTCCCGTTGCGTAATGTTTGATGGCGCATACACTTTGAACGAATCAAGGCCTGCATGAAGTTGCAGGTCGGTCCAGTGCGGGTCGGAAACGCCGGCTGCAGCGCTACAGACGTCCGAGAGGGACTGAGATGAACGAGCCACAGGGCGCGCACCGCCTGCATGCCTCGCTGCAACCGGCGGCGGGCGACCACTCCGAAAACGCTTACCGCAAACGCCCCGGCGAAATCCTCGACCGCTTCGAGCGCGGCGGGCACGCCGACAAGGTCGATCTGCTGACCGGCAAGATCACGCCCGAAGGCCACGCCGTGCCGCCGGGCGAACGCGCCAAGCAGGCCGAGTTGAACCGGCAGTGGCTCAAGGCCGAGCGCGAACGCTTGCAGGCCGGCAAGGGCGAGCCGCTGGCCTACGCGATTGCCGACGCCGAATCGGGCGTGAAGCAGGACGCGCTGGACCGCTACCTCAAAACCCAGGGCAAGTTCGGCAGCGCCAACGAGCAGGATTTGAAGGCCAAGGCCGCCGCGGCGCAGGAATACGCGGCGAAACTGGCGGCGGAGTATTACGAGGCGGGAGGCGGCAGTCGGGAGGCGGCAGAAAATGCAGCTACTCCCGCCTCACGCCTCACGCCTGCCGCCTCATTCGGTCGCGGTGATTTCTTACCTACAACTAAGACCGACATGGACGCCCGCGGCTGGGAACAGTGCGATTTCGTGCTGGTCAGCGGCGACGCCTACGTGGACCACCCCAGCTTCGCCAATGCCGTCATCGGTCGCGTGCTGGAGTGGGCCGGCTTCAAGGTCGGCATTCTTTCGCAGCCGGACTACACGAACCCCGAAGCGTTCAAGGCGCTCGGCAAGCCGCGCCTGGCGTTCCTTGTGTCGGCCGGGAATCTCGACAGCAACCTGAACGCCTACACCGCGCACAAGCTGCCGCGCAGCGACGACCCGTATTCGCCGGGCGGCAGACCGGGCAAACGCCCCGTGCGCGCGACGATCGTCTACTGCAACATGCTGCGCCGCGCGTTCGGCAAGACGCCGATCATCGTCGGCGGCATCGAGGCCAGCCAGCGCCGCTTCAGCCACTACGACTATTGGGACGACAAGGTGCGCCGCAGCGTGCTGCTCGATTCCAACGCCGACATGCTGGTGTTCGGCATGGGCGAAACCCAGATCGTCGAGCTCGCCCACCGCCTCAACCGCGGCGAGCAACTGAAAGAAATCACCGACGTGCGCGGCACGGCCTACGTAAAGAAGGACGCCGACTACCTCGAATCACCTGAGTTCACCGAGCGTTTCGGCAAACCGGTCTACACCCTCGACCACGAAAACCTGCTGCCGCCGCGTGAGGCGGCAGGCGGCAGGCAGGAGGCGGCAGTTTCTCCCGCCTCCCGCCTCACGACTCCCGCCTCGCTGGACCGCGTCCAGGAACACCAGACCGACGACCCGAACCAGGTAGCCGCCTACCGCAAAAACTACGCGGTCGCGTTCAAGACCATCTTCGACCAGCAGGACCCGGTGCGCGGGCGCCCCGTTATCCAGCGCACCGGCAAGCTCAGCGTGATCCAGCTTCCGCCCGCGCGCCTGCAATCGGAAGAAGAACTCGACCGCTGGTACGACCTGCCCTACACACGCCTCCCCCACCCCGATTACGAAAAGCACGGCGTGCCGGCCTGGCTCACCACGCAGCACAGCATCATCACCCATCGCGGCTGCATGGGCAGTTGCACCTTCTGCGCGATCTGGATGCACCAGGGACGCACCATCCAGTCACGCAGCCCCGAAAGCATCGAGAAGGAGGCCGCGAGCATCACCCACATGCCCAGTTTCAAAGGCTACATCAGCGACGTCGGCGGCCCGACCGCGAACATGTACGGCAACTATTGCAGCGTCCAGCAGACCCTCGGCGCCTGCAAGAACCGCGACTGCCTGCTGCCCGACCCCTGCCCAGCGCTGCGCCAGCACCTCGACAAACAGCTCGACATGCTGAAGCGCGTGCGCGCCGTGCCGGGCGTGAAGAAGGCCTTCATCGCGAGCGGCATCCGCCACGACATGCTGATCGATGAAAAGACCAACAAGGGGCTCGGCGACGCGTACATCGAAAACCTGGCGGCCTACCACACCAGCGGCCACCTGAAGGTCGCCCCGGAGCACTTGAGTGACGGCGTGCTCGCCAGGATGCGCAAACCCGGGCTGCACAAGTACGAAGAGTTCAAGCAGCGATTCATAGAGGCCAGCAAGAAGGTCGGGAAGGAGCAGTACCTGGTGGCGTACTTCGTAAGCAGCCATCCGGGCTGCACCATGGACGAGCAGATCCGCCTCGCCGAGTACTTCAAGCGCAACAACTGGTCGCCCGAGCAGGTACAGGACTTCATCCCCACGCCGATGACGCCCGCGACGGCGATGTTCTACAGCGGCTTTGACCCCGAGACGCTGGAGTTCGTCTACACCCCCACCACCATGCGCGAAAAACGCCGCCAGCGCGCCCTGATGCAGTTCAGCCGCCCCGAGTTCCACGGGCGCGTCCGCAAAGCGCTGCGGGAAGCCGGGCGCAAGGATCTGATAGGCCACCACAAGGACGCCCTGGTCAAACCCGGCAACGAAGAAGACTGGGACGACGACAACCCCGCAAGACCCGCAGGCATAGGCGCAGGCCCCAAGACACTCAAGAAGCGCAACAACCCCTACCGCGGCAAGAAGCCCCGCGGGCGTGGGAGCAAACCTGCTGGGAAGTCGCGGCGGAGACGGTAAACTGGGGCGCGAGGCGTCGAATGGGAAAGACAACCGAACAGCCCAGGCCCAGCAAGCGCGGTGAACCCGTCTGGGAGCTTCTGCATAACTACCCACCCCAGGGACACTGGTCCGAGCACGACTTCCTTTCGCTCGATGAAAACATCCTGATCGAATACACGGACGGCACTCTGGAGTTCCTGCCCATGCCCACCACGCTGCACCAGCGCATCGTGATGACGCTGATCCGTCTGCTGGCATCCCACATGGCGGACGGCAACCCTCTGGTGCTGCCGGCGCCGCTGAACCTCAAGGTCGCGGACGGGAAGTATCGCGAACCGGACGTGCTGTGCGTGCTGGATGAAAATGACCCGCGCGTCGGCGAACGATTCTGGACCGGCGCCGACCTGGTCGTCGAAGTCGTCAGCGAAGGCGCCGAGGCGCGCAAGCGAGACTATGAAGACAAGCCGCCCCTCTACGCCAAGGCCGGCATCCGCGAGTACTGGATCGTCGACCCGATCGAGAAACAGATCACCGTGCTGGCATTGCAGGGCGACACGTACACAGCCCACTGCGTCGCGAAACCGGGCGAAACCGCTACATCCGCCATGCTGGAAGGCTTCAGCGTAGCGGCCGACCGGGTTTTCAACCTCGCCTGACAGCGGAAAACCACAAGTAAATCACAGCGCACTCGTTAGCATGCGGGCATGCCGATGCAGGTTGTTTATTCGTGGACGCACGCCGTCGACCGGGCCGGGGCGCGGGCGCTGGTTCAGGCGATGCATGAGGCTGCGCTGAAGCTCCCGTTCAAAGAGGTCGGCCCGATCCTTGAAGACGAATGGGGCGAAACCCAGGTCAACGACCCCGAAACCCGCGGCGACCCCAGCCGCCCACGCCTGACCGAAGCAGACTTCGAGCGCCACCTGCGCCGCTGGCCCGGGCGCTGGTTCGTGCAGAACCTCGGCGACATCGACGCCCACATGACGCTGATTGAACCCACCTGGTCGTGCTACTTCATCGCGCAACTCAACGGCTGCGACCCGGTCACCGCCGGTCTGGCCTCGCACATCGACAAGGTGAAGGTGCAGCGCGAGTTCAGCATCGACGAAGTCCGCACCAACCTCGGCGGCAAAATGGCCTGGCAGTGCAAGTGCGAAACCCTCAACGCAATGCTTCCGCAAATCGGCGGCTGGGATAACTTCTTCAAGCAGCACACCACGGTGCTGAAGTTTCTCGAAAAGATTGAAAAGCTCGGTCTCGAACTCGACGTCTGGGACCAGGGCAAATTCTGGGAAACCACCAACCCCGACCTGCTGCGCGACGAACTGCGACGCTCGGCCGCCATCACCGCCCACACCGTCGGCTACATGAAAGACCGGCTGAGGGAACACCCCGAGCTCGCGGACGAAATCCCGCTGCTGAAGCATCCCGAGTTCGAGCGCCTCGAGGCCGAAGGGGAACGAATCATGGCGGAGGGCCCCAGCCCCGCCGTGCGCCGCATTCTCGATGAGCTGGAAGAAGGCGAAGAATGGAAGCATGGTGGAGGACAAGAGGAGTAGACCATGGGCCTCACCATCCACTGGCAATGGAAGACCGACTACTCGCGCGAGCAAGCCCGCGAGCTTACGAACAAACTTTACGAGTACGCCGCGACACTCGGCTTCCAGCACTGCTTCGAGCCCGTCGAAATCGACTGGTCCAGGCCGCCCGCCGACTCAGACGAAGCATTCCTGCGTATGCGCTCGCACTGGACGACGCACCACGAAATCGAAACCGGCGACGGCACCCCCACCTCCGCGGGCGATCTGCTTGAACCCGCCTGGTCGATCTGTTTCTTCGCCACCGACCCCGGCGCCGAGCCGGTTTTTATCGGCTTTGGCGAATACCCCGAAACCTGGAAGTTCCGCGACGAGATACTGCCGAGCGGCGCCACCGGACTGAGCTGGATGAACTGGTGCAAGACGCAGTACGCCTCGATGCCCCAGGAAGGCGGCGAGCCCAACTTCATGGCCGCGCACATGCGCATCGTGAAGCTGCTGGATGAGGTCGTCCGCCTCGGCATCCCCGTTGAGGTCATTGACGAAGGTGAATACTGGGAAACACGCGACGAAGACCAACTGCTGGCCAAACTGCGCCAGTACAACGGGTTGATCGCCGCCTTCACCGGGCACCTGAAAGACCGGCTCGGCGACGAGGCCGTACAGGCCCCGATCCGCGACCACCCCGAATTCGAGCGGCTCGAAGCCGCCGGCCATGCCGAATTCGGCGCCAAGTTCGAGCAGGGGCGCGAGGCCGTTGAGGGGATGCTCGAAAGGTCTGAAGACGAACCACCCGCAGCCACGGGTTGAGGCTCCCGTCTCGTGGGCGGAACGCTAAACTGCGCCGACCTGCATCATCACCCCGAGGCGGGGTTGAGCCGTTCCTGTGGACCGTCCAGTAAAGGAGTGCCATGAAGCCCGCAACCCTGACGTTGATTGCCTGCTTGTGCCTGCTGATTGGCGCGTGCGCCTCCGCGAAGGAAGACAACGAAGCGCCGCCGGTCGATACTTCGCTTACCAACGAACAGATCGTGCTGAAGGTGCTGCAGGAGGGGCTGGTTGAGCGCGACCTCGACGTCGTGGAGACCTACGTCGCGAAGGACTACAAGCAGCACAACCCGTACGCCGCGACCGGACGGCAGGGGTTGGTCGATTTCATCAAGTCGATGCGCGGCGGCGGGCACGGCACGTTCAAGAACGT
>JAGQRI010000232.1 GCA_020425515.1 Planctomycetota bacterium
GGTTTCGAAGCTGGCTTCGCGTTCGGGACCCACGCTTACGATCCCGACCGGTACGCCCACGAACTCTTCCAGGTAGCGCAGGTAGGCGCGCGCGTTGCCCGGCAGGTCGGCCGCGTCGCGCACGTTGCTGATGTCGTCGCCCCAGCCGGGCAGGCTTTCGAATTTCGGTTTCAGGTTGCTGAACTTGCGGATGTCGGCGGGCAGGCCGGGCTCGTCGTGTCCTTCGTAACCGATGCCGACCTGCAACGTGTCAAAGCCGGACAGCACATCCAACTTCGTGATCGCCAGGTGCGTGATGCCCGAAACACGGCACACGTAGCGCAGCGCGAACAGGTCGATCCAGCCGCAGCGGCGCGGGCGCCCGGTGGTCGCGCCGAACTCGCCGCCGGCCTCGCGCAGCTTGTTGCCGGTTTCGTCTTCCAGCTCCGTCGGGAACGGGCCTTCACCGACGCGCGTGCAGTAGGCCTTGGTCACGCCGATCACCTTGTCCACCATCAGCGCCAGGCCGACGCCAGCGGGGATGCCGGCCGCAGTGGTGTAGCTGGAGGTCACGTAAGGGTACGTCCCCTGCGCGACGTCGAGCAAGGCGCCCTGAGCGCCCTCAAACAGCACGTGCTTGTCTTCGCGGATCGCCTCGGCCAGCAGCAGCGACGTGTCGGCCACGTACTTGCGCAGTTTCTCGCCGGCTTCGAGCAGCGGCTCCAGCATGCTGTCCACGTTGGGGGCGTCGCCGCTGGTCTGGCAGGCGCGGACGTTCTGGGTGCGCTGCAATGCCTCGCGCAGGCTGGTTTCGTCAAGCAGGTCGGCCATGCGCACGCCGACGCGGTCGTAGCGGTCAGCGTAGGTCGGGCCGATGCCGCGCTTGGTGGTGCCGACGCGGTTGGCCTCGTCTCCGGATTCGCGGCTGACGTCGAGCGTCAGGTGCAGCGGCGTGGTGATCGCGATGCGGTCGCTGATGAACAGGCGTCCGTCTAGTTTCAGACCGCGCGCCTCGACCTCGGCGATTTCCTCAAGCAGCTTGAACGGGTCCATCACCATGCCCTGCGCCATCACGTTGACGCAGTCCTTGTGCAGCACGCCGGTCGGCAGGTGGTGCAGGACGATCTTTTCGCCGTCGGGGTAGACCGTGTGGCCGGCGTTGCCGCCGCCCTGGAAGCGCACGCAGAAGTCCTGCTGCGCGCTGATCGAGTCCACGAGTTTGCCCTTGCCCTCGTCGCCCCATTGGAGCCCGAGAATGGCGGTGGTCGGCATGGCTGTGCTCACTACATGAATACAGACGCCCAATCGGCGTCTTACGGGGCGAGGTTAGGGCTCGGACAACGTCTCGGCAAGGGTGAGCCGCAGCATCTCGTCGTCAAACATTTCGCGGTGGATGAACGGCGTGAAACTCCAGGATGCCAGCCCTTTCCGGAAGGCCTCGCCGCGTTGCAGAAGCTCGGTCGGGCTTTGCGGCACGGCCAGTCCCAGCCCGCTGCGGCGCGTCACGACACCGTCGCCGCTGGCGTACAGGGCGTCGGCCATCGGGTCGAAGTGGCCCCAGGGGAAGCGGGGTTGGAAGTACAGTTCCCACTTGTCACCATCCTGCACCAGCCCGACGCGCGCCAGTGTGGGTGTGTTGACGCCGAGGATCACCTCGGTGCGTACGCCGGGCTCGCCGGCGATTGCCTCGCGAAAGCGGCGCGCGTGGTTGAGCACCAGGCGCAAATATTCCTCCTGGTCGCTGACGGCCTGCTCATACAACTGGTCGCGGTCTTCGCCCGGGCGGATGCTCTCGACGATCTTGGCCTTCAGCCGGTCGCGCTCGGATTCTGCGAAGACAGACAGTCCGTACTTCTTCCATGTCTCCGGGTCCCACAAATCGACGTCCAGGGTTTCGCCGCCTTCGCCCACGAACACCGGCTCGCCCGGTTCGGGCATCAACTCGAACGCGGCCGGGAAGCTGAAGATGGTCGAAGGCGGATAACGCCGCGCCAGCACGTTGGGGGCGTAGCCGTCGTGGATCAGGTGCAGGGCGTCGATGGTGCCGCACTGCGGCGTGCCCATGCAGATCAGCCGCTCGCAGTCCTTCAGCCCGGCCCAGTTTGGCTTGAGGGGCTCGCCGACGGCGTGGCCGCTGACCACGTCGCGCCCGCCGTAGCGCAGATAGTAGCGCGCGATCATGCCGCCGTTGGAGACGGCGAGGAACGTGAACTTCTGGTCGGGCTCGCGCATGTCGCGGCGGATGTTCTGGATGAACTCCTGTAACTGCATGGCGGCCTCGACGTTGCTGCGCCGCCAGTCATAGAAGAAGACAAACAGGTCGTGCCCGCGGTGGAAGCGCTCGCCGTAGGCCGGGCGGTAGCCGAGCGTCTGGCTGAGGTGGTCGATCAGCTCGGCGTAGAAGCTCACTTCACCGCTGCCCTCCTTTAACAGGATCTCCGCACGGTCGAGCACGCGGTAGGCGCGCAGGTTGTCCTGGTCGAGGGAAAGCCGCGGCTGGTCGATCGGCAGGTCGAGGTCGTCGTGAAGGTCGGAAATCGTTGCCGAGAAGTTGCCCCAGGCGATCTCGCCGTTTTCCTTGTTGTAGAGGCGGCTGCCGAGCGTGCCCGGGATCAGGATGACCGGCGAGCGGCGTTCGTTGCGGCGCTCGAACTGGTATTCGTGCGGCGGCGAGATGTCGACGCCTTCCGCCTCGCTGGACTGGCAGGCGCTGACGGCCAGCATAGAGCCGGCCAGCAGCAACAGCAGCAACACCGTTATTCGCGCGCGGGCAACCATGGGGGAAGATCATCGGGCTTAAAGCCGGCCGCGTCGAGGGCTGTCTGCAACTCCGGCCACAATGGCGCAACGAGGTCCAGCTCCGTGCCGGAAAGCGGGTGAGTAAATTCCAGCCTTGCCGCGTGCAGGAATTGCCGCTTCAGGCCAAGTTTGTCGGCCGCGTGGCGGTTGCGGTCGCGGTCGCCGTATTCGTCGTCGCCGGCCACGGGGGCGCCGACGTGCGCGAGGTGCGCGCGAATCTGGTGCGTGCGCCCGGTGACCAGCTCCAGCTCAACCAGTGTGTAAGTACCGCGCTGGGCCAGCACTTTGTAGTTCGTGACGGCAAAACGCCCCTCGCCGGTTTTGACTTTGCGGCGGCGCCCTTTCGCATCCTGCTTGCGTGCGATCGGCACGCTGATGGTGCCCTCGCGCTGCGGCAGCCCGCCTACGGCGAGCGCGAGATAGGTTTTGCGCACGTTGCGTTTCTTGATCATGCGCGTGAGTTCCTGCATTGCGGGCAGGGTCTTGCCGACCAGCACCAGCCCGCTGGTCGCGCGGTCGAGGCGGTGCACGAGCCCGGGGCTGAAGGTCGGCGACGGCTTCACGAACTCGCGCAGGCTTTCGCCCTCCGGCAGGGGCTGCTCAAGCAAATACGCCGTCACCTGGTCAATCAGCGTGTCCCTGTCCGTGCCGCGGTCGCCCGCATGCACGAGCACACCGGCCGGCTTGTTGACCGCGACGAAGTGTACGTCTTCGTAGACAACGTCGAAGTCGCGGCGCTTCGACAGTCCGCGCTCGGACTTTTCCCGCACCTTCGGCTGAAAGTGTTTTTCCCGGGCGGCCTGCTTGAAAGCGACTACGTCGCCGGGTTTAAGGCGCGTGTCCGGCCTGGCCTTGCCGTTGTTCAGCGTGATCTGCTTCGTGCGCAGCAGCTTGTAGATGGCCGATAGGCTGACGTCGTCGAGCAGCTTGCGCACGAAACGGTCGAGGCGCTGGTTGGCCTCGTTCTCGCCGATGGTGATGGTACGTCCGGCGGATTTCACTTCGCGGGCCCGACGTTGATGTCCAGCGACGCCTCGTGGTGCGCCGGGACTTCGACGGCACCCTCCAGCGCGCTGCCGTCGGTGAGGACGACGCGTACCCGGTAAACCGCGGGGGTTACGTCCGGGATCAGCACCCGCCCGAGTTCGTCGCTCGATGCCTCGTAGGCCAGCCGGTCGTCAAACAGCAGCGCGCACGGTTCCAGGTCCAGGGCGCGCCCGTCGCGGACCAGCCGGGCGGTCAGCCGGCACAGCGGCTTCAGGGGCACGTCGACGGCACGGCGCTGGTCGCCTTCCTTCACGTCCGCGACGACCACTACGGCCGGCGCGTAGCCCGGCGCGCAAACCCGCACGCGCAGGGTGCCCGAAATCGGGTTCGCGAAAGAATAAGCACCGCCGGTGTGAAACTGAAAGCGCCCGTTGTCAGCCACGACCTCGAACGGCGAGCTTGCCATGGGGCCCTCGCCGGGAATTACACGCACGTCGAACCGCTCAATGACCTGCCCGGTTTCCGCGTCGCGCACGATGCCGCCGATGCTGGTCTTCACCTCGACCTGGAGCCGGTAGTCGTCGGGGCTGGCGGTGACTTTTTCAAGCTTCACGTCAGCCTCGCCGACGCGGGAGATGATGTCGAACTCGCCGGTGCCCGGGCGGGGGAAACCAAACCGGCCGGCGCTGTCAGTGACGCACACCATTCGCGAGAACGGCCTGGCCTCGGCGAAGCGTGACACGGCGTTCCCGGCGTCGCGGATTCTCGATGCATCCCGGAAGTCAGAACGTTTGATTTCGGTAATCCTGGGCGCCTCTCCGTCTTTGTTCTCGGCTGCATGCCGCGACAGGCGAACGACCGCGCCGGGCACCGGCAGCCCGCCCTGATCGGAGAGTACGCCGCGGATCATCCCGTCCGCCGCGAGGTGCACTTCCTGCCATGCCCGGCCGCCGGTGCTGACGTCAACCTCAATGCGTTTGTCCGTCACGCCGAAATACGCCCCGTACGCGTCCAGGCCGTACTTGGCCGGCGGCAGGTTTGCGATTCGGAAGTTGCCGTTCTGGTCGGCGAACACGGTCGTCACGTATTGCCGCTTCTGTGCTGACGGTGTGCGCCCGCGCAGTGTGGCGACCATCACCGGGCCGGCGCTGCGTACCGTGACCTCCGCGCCGGGCGCTGGCTGCCCATCCAGCCCGAGCACCTGGCCCTCGACGACGCTGCTCGCCGCAATCACCAGGTCTTCCGCTTCGTAGCTGGGCTGGTTGGTCACGTCCACCGGCTCGCTGACCGCCGCGCCGCCGTCGGGCGCCTCCGCGGCAATGATCACGCGCTTCTGCGCCGTGGGCTCCTGCGTCGACCAGGCCAGCAGTCGGAAAAAACCTGATGCATCGGTGTAGCCGGAGCCGCGCAGCCCCGTCGAAGGCTGGTTCGCGCGCGGGATGATGCGCCCGGCCGTGGCGTCCAGCACCATGACCCGGGCATCCGGTACTCCGCCGCCGCCTTCGCTCACGACGCGACCGCTGATGATGACGCGCGAAGTCTTGTCGGGCACGACGAAGGGCTGATCCGGCCGGTGGGTGATCACCGGGTCCGGGTTGAGCTTTGCGGCGTCGAACTCGTTGGGCTTGAGCGGCTGAGTGCGGGTGGTCGTGCGCTCGTGAGTGGTATCCGGTTCGTTGCCGGCGGCGATGGGCCGCGGCCCGTCGTCCTGCATCAGGAACCAGATCGCGAGGCCGGCCAGTGCGGCCAGCACGATCGCGGCGACGGGTACAATCAGTTTCTGCAGCATGGCAACACCGGTCGCAAGGATACGGCCCAAGTCTAATACGAACAGCGCTGGGCGGGGGCGAAAAGCTATTCCTCGAAGTGTCGCCCGACAAGTTCGATCTTCTTGCGGCGCTTGAGCACTTCGGCTTCTTTCGGCTTGGGGAACTGGACCGCCACGCGTGTATTGGCGTCCGCCCACTTCGTCATCTCGCCGAGGCGGGTTTCGAGCTCCCGGCGAATCCCGGCAATCCGCCGCGGCGAGGCATCCGCGGGGACGTGGAACGGCTCCCCGAAACGTGCCGTGATCGTTGAGCGCGGAAGGGGGATCATCAACTGATCCCAGGCGCGATGCATTTGCAGCACGCGTGAGCCGGCCCATGTCATGAGCACAATCGGGACGCCGGTCTCCTTCGCCAGCAGGATCGGCCCCGGCTTCAGGCGGTAGCGCGGGCCGCGCGGGCCATCGCCAACGGTCGCGATCGTTGAACCTCGTTTCGCGCGCTCCACGGCTTCCCGCAGCGCCCTGGCCGCGTCGCGCGAGCTGCTGCCGCGGATTTCACCGCCGCCGAGCTCCCGTATGGGACGCGCGAGAATCTCGCCGTCATGGCTGGCCGAGACAATGCTGTCGAACAGGACGGTTGGATTGCGGTTTGAAATCGAAGTCGAATAGGCAAAGAACGCCGGCACCCGGTTATGCCAGAGCAGGAAAATATAGTTCTGCCGGCCATGCAGCAGATTCGCGCGGACTTCGTGGTCGCCTTCCAGCTTCCAGCGGCAGCTCTGGGTGACCACGCGAATCAGCGTGCGGGCCGCCGCGGAGGTGAATCCGTACTTCCATTTCTCGAGCAACGTGAACTCGCGCGGATTACGCAAGCCGTAGTGGCGGAATCGTTGAAATGATTCCCATGCCCTTGAGTCGGTTTTATCGCTTGCGACTGACATACCCACCTTGCTTAGACTCCGGATTACAACCGATCCTCCGGAGCCGCGCCATGCACAATCGCCTCGCCGTTGCGTACGTTGATACTCCGCTTGGTGAAATCGGGCTGGCCGCCGGCGAACACGGGCTGATTACGATCAGCCTGGGCAAGCGTCTCGACAGCACGCTCCCGGCGCTGCTGCGGGGCCGGCATGACGACGGGCGCGGCAAGCACGACCCGTCCCGACTGCTCGAGCAGGCCTGCGCGGAAATCGTCGAGTACATGCTAAGCGCGCGCGAGAAGTTCGAAACGCCACTTGACCTGTCAAGCGGCACGGAGTTCCAGCGCACAATCTGGCGCCGCCTGCGCAAGGTGAAGTACGGGCACGCGACCACGTATTCAGAACTTGCCGAGGCGGTGGGGCGCCCGGGCGCGTCGCGGGCCGTCGGGAACGCCGTGGGGGCGAACCCGCTGCCGATCATCATTCCGTGCCACCGTGTGCTGGCCGCGCACCACAAGCTCGGCGGCTTCAGCGGCGGGCTCAGCCGCAAACGCAAGCTGCTGAAGCTGGAGGGCATCAACTGGAAGTGACACAGTCCGGCGGGCGCCGTGCCGCGCGCTATTCGTAGTGCAGGGCCTCGACGGGGTCTTTGCGCGCCGCCGCCATCGAGGGCAGGATCCCGCAGAAGAAGCCGAACATCACCACCGGCACGGCCACGTCGACTGCCAGCCACAGCAACTCCATGCCCTTCACGCTGGGGATGTAGGTAAGGAAGTAGACGTCCGGCGGGAACAGGCGGATGCCGGTGGCCTCGTCCACGGCATCCTCGATCTGGTTCAGGTATTGCGACGCCAGCATGCCCAGCCCCGCGCCCAGCACGGCGCCGAACAGCCCGATGAACAGCGCGTTGAACATGAACACGCTGCGGATGCCCCAGGGCGAGTGCCCCAGCGCTTTCAAAATGCCGATGTCCTTCACTTTCTCGTTCACGAGCTGGTACACGATGATCACGATCGCGCCGCCGGCCAGCACGATGATGA
>JAGQRI010000233.1 GCA_020425515.1 Planctomycetota bacterium
GTACGCGCTGGCGCGGGTCCGTCAGTCCCTTTTCGTAGTCGGGCGTGTAGATGACGATCAGCCCGGACTCGTTGCTGTCGGGCCATTCGACTTCGTAGTCGACCGGTGATGTCCAGTGTCCCGCCTGCACCGGCAGCCTGGACGCCGCAAGCCCCTCCCTTTCACTCTTTCCTGCACGCCATTGTTTTTGCGCTTCGTGCGCAATCAGCGACATATTGTCGTCGGCCTCCGCACGGGAGACATCGAAGTAATCTCACAGCCCGGAGAACGCGAGGAACGCCTTTTCGCGGACGTACCAGCCTCCGGAGCAAAGCGCCAACAGCACGACGACAAGCAAATAGCGGTGCAGCACTGAAAGACACCAGTGCATGGCCGGCTCCCACAGGGGAAGGGCGGGGTTTTCTACGCGGGTTCAGTATACCCCGCGGGATCGCCCTCGCGAAAAAATTGCGCCTCACGCCCCCGCTTCGTTATGCTTCTCCCATGACCGAAGTGATCGAACCACAGCCGCAGCGCACCGCCGCCAAGACCATATTCGGCGTGGTTTTCATGGGCTTTTACGGTCTGGGCGGCCTGGGTTTCCTGCTGCTTGGTGTGGCCGAACTCGTGAAATCGCATTCCCTGGACCGTGCGATTCCGTCCCTCGTAATCGCCCTGATCATCGGCCTTCCGTTGCTCGGGTACGGTGCAACCGTCGGGATGCTTTCCATCAAAGGGCGCGGCGGCGGCGTCCTGCTTGGCTTCATTCCATCCCTGGTCATAAGCCTGATGCTGATTCTGCCCTGCCTGTTCTGGCTGCTCAGCGACGCGGAGTCGCCGTTCATCGAAAGCCGGTTCTGGCTGACGTTTTACTTCGTCAACATCCTGCTGACGGTCCTCGGCTTCGTGGCCCTCAGCGGCGGCGATGACTCCCGCGACAATTCGTAGCCCCGCAAATGACAACGCCCGGGCCGCAAGACCCGGGCGTTTCGTTCGTGTTCGGCTCAGGCCGTGCGGCGGCGCGAGAACCAAAGCAGCGGGAGCAGCAGCGCCAGCAGGGCAAGCAGGCCCGTGCCGCCGGCGCCCGCGACGCAGCCGCCGCCGTCGCTGCCGTGGGCGCGGTCGTCTGTCGGGTTCGGGGGTGTGCCGCCCTGGCTGGTGATCTTCCAGGTGAAGTCGCGCGTGGCCGTGTTGTTGGCGCCGTCGGTGACGCGCAGGCGGAAGTTGTACAGCCCGGACGCCGTGGTGGTGCCGGCGGCGGTCACGGTCGGCGTACCCATGCCGGGGATGCCGGTGACGCCCGGCGGCAGCGAGCCGAGGTCGAGCGTCCACGTGCACGCGCCGTCTGCGTTCAGGGCGGTGAAGTCGGCGCTGACCGGTTCGCCCTCGATCACTTGCGCCAGCGTGGATGCCGCAATCTGCAATGGCGGGGTCTGCGAAGCGTCCGCGTCGTTCAGCCAGACCATCCAGCCGTCGCGGCCGGCCACGGCGGTCAGGTCGGCCGTGCCCGCGCCCGGGTCGAAGTCGCCCGTGCCCTCGAACGGCCCGCACAGCAGCAGGTCGCCGGTGCCGTTGGCCGCCATGCCGTAGACCTGCGTGGTCGCCTGTGTTGCGTTGCTCGCGCCAGTGCCGGTCGTGGTGCCGCCGAAGTTGACCGACCATTGATAGTTGCCGTCAAAATCGAGGCGCACGGCGAATGCACCGCCGGTCGAGAGCGTGTGGATGGCCTGCGTCCATGCCGGGTTGAGGTCCGCCGCGCCGGTCATGCTGCCCGCGACGACGACGCCGGTTGCGTCGCCTGCGCAGGCGAAGGCGCTGACGCTCTGGGCGCTGTAGAAGCCGCGGACCCATTCCAGCCCGCCGTCATTGCGGTAGCGCGCCACGAAACTGTTGTCGCCGGTGCTGAGCCCTGTGCCGACCACGCCGGCGTCCGGGTCGAAGTCCGGGTCGCCGCGCACGGTGCCTGCGATGTAGATGTCGCCCTGCTGGTTCTGCGAAAGCGCCGTCGGCACGACGTTGCAGCCGGCGCCCTGGATTTCCTTGAACCACTGCAGCGCGCCCGCGGGGTCGTAGCGGACGATCAGCATGTCCACGTTGCCGCCGCATACGAGGTGCGGCGCGCCGCTGCCCTGGCCCAGGTCGATCGACTGCGCGTACCCGTTGGCGAAAATCACGCTGCCGTCGGCGAGGATCGCGGGAGCCGTCGCCGTCTCGAGCACAGGGCTGTCGTTGGCGTCGCCCCAGAGCAGGTTGCCGTTGCTGTCGAGCATCACGACGAAACTGGAAGCGCCGGCAGTGGTCACGTCGAGCGTGCCCGCGCCCGGGTCGAGGTCACAGCTGCCGGTGTACAGCCCGGTTGCGCAGACGCGCGTGTCCGTGGCGGCGAGGCGCGTGGCCCAGCTCCAGTCGCCGTGGAAGCTGCGCACCCACTGGAATCCGCCGGACGCGTCGAACTTCAACAGGAACGCGCAGCAGTTGATGGGGTTGCCGGTCTGGTCGGTGGCTTGCTCGATGGCCTGGCCGGCGCCGGGGTCGAAATCGACCGAGCCGTAGAAGCGCCCGGCGATGTAGACGTTGCCCGATGAGTCGACGGCGGGCATTTCGGGGATGACCCAGTCGCCGGGGTTGACGGGCTCGAGCACGCTCGCCCACTGGACGTCGCGGGCGGCGTCGTAGCTCGCGACGTAGCCGGCGTAGAAGCCGGTGATGTTGTAAGCGGAAGCGCCGGGCTGGATGTCGACCGTGCCGTCGAGCTTGCCGCAGGCCCATGTGTTACCCTGCGCATCCATGGCGACGCCGTAGGCGGTGTCTTCGCCGATGTCGCCGAACGCGAGGGAGTCCGTGTAGGTCTGCGCGGCCAGCGGCGCGGCACAGGTGAGAAGAAGCAGGAGCAGGCGTGTCATTGGGGACCTCCGTTTGGTGTGCCCCCAGCCTAGCTTCGACCTTTGCTGAAACGCAAAGAATGAGTTGGACAAACGTAGCGGCAGCTACGCGGATACGGAAACCCGATTTCGCGCATTACGGAACCACGAAGTGTAAAAACATAACGACATGATATAATATCCGCATGGAAGCCACTGAGGCCAACATCGGCGCAACCCGTCGCCTGCTCACGCGCGTGTTCGGTGTGGTCTACCTGCTGACCATGGCCGGCTGGGTGTATCTTTATTCGGGGCTGCTGTGGCAGGCGCTGTCGAAAGGAAGCTTGCGAGGCGCGCTGGGGGTCGGCGCGCTGGTGCTGGCCTGGCTCATCCCCGGATGCATCGAGGTACTTCTCGGCGTGCGAGCGATCAGAGGTGACTTGCGCGCCGTCTTCCGGGCGCTGATCCTAATGGTGCTGCCGGGGGTTCCGTTGCTGATGTTGTCCGCGCTGTTCATGGTCAACGCCGGGACACCAAGCGCGGTTTTCTGGTGGCTCAAGGGCGGCTTCATTCTGCAAGCGGGGTTGCTGGCGGGCGGCTCGGCGCTCTGTTTCAGCTGGCCCGGTGATCTCGGGGACGTGCCAGCACCGCCAGCAGGGACAGAACCAGCAGCGGAAGAATGAACGCTGAGCCGTGATCGGCCTGGCATCCGCCTCCTCCGCTGCCGCCGCCGCTGGAAAAGTTGTCGGTGTAGTTCAACGAGAAGCTGATCTGCACCTGGTGGCTGGCGCCGTCGTTGCCGGTGACGGTGATCGTGGCGCTGTGCGTGCCCTTGCTCAGCCCGGCGACGCTGCTGACCGTGGCGGTGATCGTGCCGCTTGCGCCTGCTGTGAGTGTGCCGCCGCCGCTGCCGTTGTCGAAGCTGACGGCCAGCCAGGTTTCGCTGCTGCTGACCGAAACCGTGAGCGTGCCGCTGCCGCCGTAGGTGAGTGTGCGCGTACTGCTGCCGGGCAGGCCGGCGTCCGTGACGGTCAGCGCCCATGTTGACGTGTCAATGGTCAGCGCCGGGTCGGTGACGTTGATCGTGACGTCATCGGTGTCTGTGTCCGCGCCGTCGTCCACGGTCAGGCGGAAGACGTAGCTGCCAACGGTCGTGGGCGTGATGCTCGCGCCCGCCGAGTTCGCGCTGCTGATGGCGGCGGTCGGCCCGCTGAGCTGGCTCCATGCGTAGGCCAGCGCGCTTGGGCCGCTGTCGGGGTCGCTGCTGGCGCTGCCGTCGAGGGTGAGCGTGTTGCCGACGTTGGGCGTGCCGCTGAATGTCGCGCTGGCGACGGGCGGCTGGTTGGCCGGGGTCCCGTTGTACTCGTGCGCGCCGATGTCGGGGTTGCTGCCGCGGGCGTTGCCGTCGTAGTCGTCGGTGACGTTCGCATGCACCACCCCCGCGTCGATCACACTGGCCGGGGCGCTCGCGGATAGGCGCAGGTCGCCGGTGGCGGCGTTGACAAACCAGCCGGTCTGCGCGTTGGTGATGTTGTTCGACTCGACGTTGCCGCTGGTGCCGCTGCCGCGGTCGAGCACGGTGCCGTCGCACAGGTTGTTGCGGAACTCGCCGCCGGTGGTGTCGAAGCGGTACTCGACGGCGCTTGCGTAGCTGCCGTTCTGGATGATCGTGTTGTTCAGGACTTTCGTACCCGGCGAATCCCAGATCCAGATGCTGGCGTCCGGCGAATCCACGCCCTGGGGCGTGCCGCTTTCGCGGTAGATGAAGTTGTTCCGCACGATGCCGCCGCTGTGGTCGTTGGGTGTGCGCTGGATCAGCCCGAGCGCGATGGCGCACTCGCAGTTGATGAACGTGTTGCCTTCGACGATCGTGTCGCTGCTGCCGTTCCACATCAGGATGGCGGGGCCGATGGCGCCGGTGCTGTCGATCAGGTTGGTGCGCAGGAAGTAGTTGTTGCGGATGATCCAGCCCGCTCCGCCGTGGACGTCGACGCCGTTGGTGTAATCCGTGCCCTGGGTGGTGTAGGCGAAGTAGCAGTACTCGACGATGCCGTAGTCGCTGCCGGTGCCGGGGCTGCCGCCGGAGCTGCCCTTGATGAACTGCTCGCCGGCGTCGATCAGCTTCAAGTTGTAGAAGTGCACGTTGCTGCTGTCGGTCGTGACCTGGACCGGGTGGTAGTAGACCTCCTTGATGGTCAGGTCGGCGATCAGCATGCCGTTCACCTTGCCGACCCAGATGCCGTGCTGGATCGAGCTGTTGGTCATGCCCGCGCCCTTGAGCACGACGTCGTCCGGGTTGCCGGTCGCGCCGCGGATGCCGACGTTGGTGACGGTGCTTGACGGATTGAACCAGCAGGTGTTGCTCAGGTTGTAGGTCCCGGCCGCGAGCACGATCAGTTGGTTGCTGGCGATGTTGGAGACGGCCGTCTGCAGTTGCGCGTCGCTGCTGACGTTGACGCGGGTGGTGCCCGACGGGTCGGGCAGTGCGGGGCCGCTGGCCCAGTCCTTGGCGGCGAGGGTGCAGGCACAAAGGATCCCCAGCAACAGCGTCGCTGTCGTTTTCAGCATGGTTGACTCCGGTTGTGGAAAGCGCATTGAGCGCGAAGCGTGAGCGAGCGGCATAGCGCTCGCCCGCGCATCGCGTTCAGATTACGGCCTTCGCTCCAGCCTGATGTAGTCCACGTACAACTCCGTGTCTTTGCCGACGACGTAAATGCCGCCGCTCATCCATTTGTCGCCGGGCTTTGCCTCTACGTTGCCGGTCTCGCGGTTGCGGAACTTCTCGATCGGCATGCGCAGGACCTGCCACTCACCGGGCTTGCCGGGCGACGGGTCGATGCCGAAATTGTCAGCGACCGCGTCATTCCAGAACTGGACAACCATGCGCTCGGCGCCGGTCTGGCGGTAGCGAATCACCACTTCCGTGCCGGGCTGCAGCGCAACCTCCGCATCGAATTTCAGGCTGACCTTGGCGTCCTGCCCGACGGCATGCGCAACCCAGTCATCCTTGCCGCTATCAAAGTTCTGCAGGCGGATTCGCTTGCCCTCAATCAACCCGTTGGCGGGCTCGACTTCGAAGCCGACCTCGAGCAGCGTGTGCGAGGGTGCGCTGTCGCGCAGCTTGTGGCGACCTTCCCAGGGGCGCAGACCGCTGACCCCGCGATCCGACAGGCTGCCCTGCTCGCCGGCCTTGATCACCTCGTCGCCGCAGCGCACGCTGCCGACCGCGCAGCGGATGCGCAGCTTGCGACCGTCGGCCTCGAAGACCGCGGCGGCGCCCGTGCAGTCCGCCGTCAGTTGTTCATACTGCACGGCCACGTGGGCATCGCTGCCGGTGGAATCCAGCCAGAAGTCATCTTCGATCAGCTTGATCGTCAGGTCTTTGTCGATGCTCAGCACGCAGTCGCCGTTCAGCACGGCGCCGTTGGTCAGCTCGATCGGCGCGCCGTCGATTTTCAGTTCCCGACCGGCCGCCAGTGCTACCGGTTTATCCAGGTTCTTCTTGGAGCCGATCAGCGGCGCGCTTTCCCACTTGCCGTCGGCGTTGCGGACGGCGTAGGGGTAGTCGCGTCGGTCGCCGGGGCTCGGCAGGTTTGCGACCACGACCGGGGCCGGTTTCGGCGCGGTGTCGGTCTTGTGCTCAGGGGCCGGGTTTTCCGGTTTCGGCTGCGCGACTGTGTCGTCAGGCTTTTTCGGTTCGGGTTCAGGCTGCGGCTCCGGTTCGGGCTGCTTGACGACGTCGTCCGGGTTTTTCGGTTCCGGCTCGGGCTGGGGTTCGGGCCCCGGTTGCTCGGCCGGCGTGTTGTTCTCCGGTTCCGGCTTGGGCTCGGGCGTGTTTTCCGGGCCGGTGTTGTCGGGCTGAGAGGTCTCGTTGCCCGCGGCTTCCGTGTGCTTCTTCTGAGCTGGGGCGGGCTCGGGCTTGTCGGCGGGTGCAACGGCGCGGTTTTCCTGGCGGGCGGTTTCGCCGGTGTTGGGATTGGCCGGGCCTTTCCATACCACGAACGCGACCAGCCCCACCGCGAACAGCAGCGCGAACGCGGTTACGATGCCCGCGCCCTGCCAGTTCCGGCGGGGCAGGGCCGCGGTCATGCGGCGGGGGCGGGCCGTGCGCGGGACCGAGTGCGCGCCGCTGATCGGGGTGACGGCGTCGTCGAGCTGCTTGCGCTCGGCGGCGTCCAGGATGCGCGCCGACAGGTCCGGCGGGGTTTCGCCCCCCGCGGCCTCGCGCATGGCCTGGTCTTCCAGTCTTTCTTTGTCGTGTGTCATTGCCGGTCCGTTAGAGGGCCTACTTCAGCCTTTTTTCAACGCACTCGCGCAGACTTTCCTTCACGCGCCTGAGCAGGGTTTTCACGCCCTCTTCGGTCATCTGCATGATCGTGGCTGTCGCCGCGCGGGAGTTCCCTTCCTTATAGTAGGCGTCCACCACTCGCCGCGCCTTGCCCTGCAGTTTCCGCATGCACTCCGCCATCGCGTCGATCTGCCTGTCACCGCCGTCGTCGCGTGCGAACTCATCGAACAACTGCGCGGCCTCATCCAGGCTCCCGACTTCCGGCCTGCGACCCTTCGCGCGCAGGTGCATCAGGAACTTGTTCTTCGCCACCTGCCGCAGGTAGCCCGCCGTGGCGCGTTCGTCGTACTGGTCGAACGGGTTGCGCCAAACGGTCAGGAACGTCTCCTGCGTGATGTCGTCGGCCTCGGCATTCTCCGCGCCCAGATAGCGCAAGTAGCGCCACACGCCACGTTGGTGCGTGCGGACGAGCTTTTCCAGCTCTGCCCTGCGGTCGACGGCTGCCATCAGCATCAGCCTAGTAGTGCCGCGCGCCGGGCAAATGGGGTCAGATTTTTTTGAAAGTCAGCCGACCCGCCAGGGCCAGCAGCGCCAGGGCCGCGCACAGCAGCATCCACGGGGTGCCGGGCAGCCCGGTGCTGCAGCCGCCGCCGTCGTTGCCGCTGTCCTTCTTCGGTGCGGGTGGGGCCGGGCCTACGTCGAAGCTGCCGGAAACGGCGGAGGTCAGGGTGCTTGCCTGGTCGGTGAAGGTCAGGGTGTAGCCGGTGGCTTCCATGTCGATGCTGAGGCTGCTGAAGGTGGCGTAGCCGTTGACGCAGGTGGCGGTCACGGTGCCGCCCAGGCTTGCGCCCGTGGCGCCGGTGCCGGTGGTGATGCTGGCGACGATCACGGTGGTGTTGTTGCTGTTGTCCACGGCGCCGTTCGCGTCCTGGACGGAGACGATCGGCTGCGTACCGAAGGCGAGTGTCGCGTTGGCGTTGTCCGGGTCGCGATAGACGCCGAGCCTGGTGGGCGTCACCGCGGGCGAGCTGCCGTCGAGCGTGATGTTGTAGGGGTTTTCGTCCTGGTCGTTGCTTTCGACCCAGATCGAGAAAATCCAGTTGCCGCTGCCGGCCGGCGTGAAGCTGACGGTGAACGTGGTGCTGCCGGTATTGGCCGCGACCGGCGTGGTCGGCGGCGTCGCCAGCGTGCAGTTGACGTTCTGCTGCGTGGGGAAGTCCACGATCGGCGTGCCGCTGAGGTTCAGCGCCGCCGGCCCGGTGTTCTTGATGGTGAAATTCAGCGTTTGCGCGATGCCCGCCGTGTAGCTGCCCAGCGAGATGCTGTCGCCGTCGTCGACCACGGCCGAGTTGTACTCAATGGAAATTTCGGGGTACGGCACGGCGCTGCCGATCACCTGGATGACGTAAACGCCCTCATCGAAGTCGTCGCTCTCGATGTGGATCACGAACGAAAACGCGGTCTGCAGGTTGGGGTCCACGGCGACGGTAAAGCTGGTGCTGCCCATTGAGGCCACGCTGGTGGAAGGCGGCGTGCCGGTCTGCGCGGCCGTGCAGTTGTTCGGGTTCAGGAACTCGATGGTGGGGGTGCCGGTCAGTTGCAGCGCGCCCGAGCCGGTGTTGAGGATGTCGAAGGTGACGTTGCCGCCGGAGGTCGGGATGTAGCCGATATCATGGTTCAGGGTGCTGCTGCTGGGGATCGCGGTGGCATTGCGCTCGACGTCGATTTCGCAGCCCGGGTCGAGCCGGATGGTGTGGATGTTGCTTGAGATCGCGCCCAGCGGGGCGGTGACGGTGCCCGCCGAGACGGTCAGGTCCGGGGCGTCGATGTCCATGCTGATGGTGTTGCCCGGCGTCGCGGTGCCCTGCGCCTCGACGTCGATCACCACAAGGTAATCGCGCCCGTTATAGAAGCTGTCCTGGATGACCTGGCTGAAGCCGTTGAAGGTGATCACGCCGCCGCTGGCGATTGACGTGTTGTCGAGAATCTGGTCGCCGCCCGTCACGGTGCGGCTGCCGTCGACGTCGTAGTACAGGTAGGCGCTGGCCCAGTCGTTGTTGGTCGAGACGTTCAGGCTGACCTTCACCTGCGTCATGTTCGAGGCGCCGGAGCCGGCGTTCTTGTAGACGCGGAACTGCAGCACCTCGAGCCCGGTCGTGCCCGGAAGCACCGGCCCGCCAGGCGGTTGCTGCAAATCAACCAGGTTGACCGTCTGCGCGGCCGCAAAACTGCCGAAGATAAAGGCAAGGACTGCGAGGTACTTCATATGCCAGTGCTCACTCATGGCGCGGGACGCCGCCGCGCGGGTTTATGAAACGAGTGAGACCGCCCCCAAGCAGGCTAGTCTGGCACACCGGGCTGAAAAACGAAAGTGACCGCCCCTGAATCTCGCTGGACTTCGATGCGGATTTCGCTGCCGAAGCCGCCGCCGCGCGCCACCTGGGTGAGTTCGCGCACCGAGCGGATGGGCTGGTCGTTGATCCGGGTGATGACGTCGCCGCGCTCGAGCCCGTTGGCGTAGAGCACGCTGTCTACCTTGATGTTTTTGACCTCGAGCCCGTAGGCCTGGCGGGTGTCGCGCTCGAAGGCCGTGTGCAGGATCAGGTCTTCCTCGAAGATCGCGGGCAGTTCCCGCACCAGCTGCTGGTACTCGTCGCGGCGCAGGTCCTTTACGCGCTCGTCGGGCAGGTCGTCGATGCTTTCCCAGCCGTGCTTCGGCTTGTCCTCGATGACGGGCTCTTCGGGTTCCTCGTTGGCCAGCGGGTTCTTCGGCGGGCGGGTAACGCCGGACGGGATGTCCGGCACGGCCCCGGTGCCCTTGGGGGGAAGAATCTGCACGCCGGAGGGGGCGCGGTCCCAGATTGCGCTGGGGTCGGCGCCGGGGATGGTGAACATTTGCTGCTTGCCGTCGGCCTCGAGCATCACGGTCTCGCTGGTGATGTCGACCACGCGGATCTTGCCGCCGGCGAAACTTTCGTTCACGTGAAACACGCCCATCTGCGGCGGCGTGCCGGGCACGGTGATCGTGACCGTGCGGGCGCGCACGCTGTTGCTGTAGGCGATGCGGGTGATTTCGAACAGGTAGCCGCCGAACTCAATGATGTCGAGCTTGCGCCCGGTGGGGGTGACGAGCATGGCCGGGTCGAGGTCGTCGGCGCTGACCTTTGCTGTTTCGGGCGTGTCGCCGGACTCGGCGTCGCGGATGTACGGCAGGGCCATCACGGTGGCCAGGGCGACCACGGCGATGATCAGGATCAGCAGCAGAAGCGGCACCAGCTTGCCGCGCGGTGCGTTCTGGTAGATCACCTGCGGCTGCTGCGTTGCTTGCGGCGCTTTTTGGGCTTCCGCAGCGCGTACGTCGCTGTCGTCGATAAAGGCCAAGGGCCACCTCCGGTCAGGCTGTATAGCGTGTAACGCC
>JAGQRI010000234.1 GCA_020425515.1 Planctomycetota bacterium
CCGGTTTCGGTCTGCCACCAGGTGTCCACGACGGCGCACTGCTTGTTGCCGACGACGTCGTGGTACCACTGCCAGACCTCGGGATTGATGGGCTCGCCGACGCTGCCGAGTACGCGCAGGCTGCTGCGCTTGTGCTTGGTGACGTGCTTGTCGCCCTGTGCGATCAGCGCACGGATGGCCGTCGGCGCCGTGTAGAAGATGCTGATGTTCAGGTCGTCCACCATCTGCCAGTAGCGCCCGGCGTCCGGGTACAGCGGCGTGCTTTCGAACATCACGGTGGTCGCGCCGTTGGCGAGCGGGCCGTAGATGATGTAGCTGTGCCCGGTCACCCAGCCGATGTCGGCGGCGCAGCAGTAGACGTCGTCCGGCTTCAGGTCGAATACGTACTCGTGCGTCATGCTCGCGTAGGTCATGTAGCCGCCGGTGGTGTGCAGCACGCCCTTTGGTTTGCCGGTGCTGCCCGACGTGTAAAGGATGTAGAGCGGGTCCTCGGCGTCCATCCACTCGGCCGGGCAGGTGCTGCGCTGTTTGGCGGTTTCTTCGTGGAGCCAGAAGTCGCGCCCCTGCTTCATTTCGGTGTCGGCTTCGGTGCGCTTGACGACGAGCATGGTGGTGACCATGTCGAGCCCTTCGCAGGCGCGGTCCGAGGTCTTCTTGAGCGGGATCGTGCGACCGCCGCGCAGCCCTTCATTGGCGGTGACCAGCACCTTGCAGTGCGCGTCGATGATGCGATCGCGGAGTGAGTCCGCACTGAAGCCGGCGAAGACGATCGAGTGCACTGCGCCGATGCGCGCGCAGGCCAGCATGGTGTAGGCGAGTTCCGGGATCATCGGCAGGTAGATGCAGACGCGGTCGCCCTTCTTCACACCGTGGGCTTTGAGCACGTTGGCGACGCGGGCGACCTCGTGTTTCAGGTCGCGGTAGGTGATGTGCTGGTATTCGCCGGCGGCGTCGGCGGCCCAGATGATGGCGGTTTTGTCGCCGCGCTTGTCGAGGTGGCGGTCGACGCAGTTGTAGCAGGCGTTCAGCTTGCCGCCCGCGAACCAGGATACGTCCACGGTGTCGAAGTCGAAGTCGTAGACGTTGTCGGGTTTATGGAACCAGTCCAGACGCTCGGCCTGCTTGGCCCAGAAGGCCTCCGGGTTTTCGAGCGATTCGTGGTACATGCGCTGGTATTCCTCCAGCGACTTGATGCGCGCGTTCTTCGAAATCTCGGCCTTCGGCGGTTCCATGTCATCTCCGTGGGGAGCATGCCCAGCGGGCGGACACACGGGTCCGCCCCTACGTAGGGGGCGTCCCATGTGACGCCCCGCCGCCAGCACCATAGCAAAGGCACGATGGGGGACAAACTTCCGCGACGTATGTGTGCGATGGACAATGCTAGAGTTCGTTCGGTGGCGGGAGATCTCGCGAAGGGTGGCGCACCGCAAGGATTACAGCCCGGTCAGGTTCAACGCGATAGAACACGCGGTGCCGGAAAGTGGCAACGAGCACGCATCGGACACCCGGATAGACTTCAGGCGCACTCTCTGGCCAGAGCCGGATGCGGTCAACGGCAACGTCGAGCAAATCAGTGAATCGTGTTCCAAGTCCGGGCTGCTCGTTCTCAAGCCAATCGAACGCTTGCTCGGCGTCGAGCAGTGCAGCGCCTCGGAAAACCACCCGCATCAGCCGGACTTCCGTTGGCGCAATCTGCGCATGGCTTCGTCGGCGGGAATCACGTCGTCCGGGTTGGCCCGGTACTCCGCCAGCCGTTGCTCAATCAGCTTCTTCTCGGCATCGCTGAGCGTGATTTCGTGCTCATCCGTCAGCGAATCCCAAAGCTCGATCAGTAACTCCACCCGTTCGGTTTCGGTGAGCGTGCTGAACCTGCGGCGGATTTCGGCGACGTCGCTTTGCATGGCCGCATTATGGCATACGCACGGACAATTGGCAGCTAGCGATTGACGCGAGCCTGTTGCAGGGGTGGCACGGGCGCCCTCGCCCGTGTCCGGCGGGCGGCGCCCGCCGGTTCTGCCGACCGCCGGTCGGCAGGCTTGGACGAGGGCGTCCAAGCCACGGTGCGTTACGCTTCGATCAGTTCCCAGCTGATGCCGTCGAGGTCGCGGAAGATGGTGTGGCGCTTGCCTTCCCAGGTGCCGGTTTCCGCGACGTCGCCGCCGGCCTTGGTGATGCCCGCGACCGCGGCGTCGAAATCGTCGGTCAGCAGGTCGGCCGTCATCATGCTCTGGGTGCCCATCTCCGGCGCGTAGTGTTCCTTCGTGCGCGCCTGGAACAACGTCAGCGTGATGTCGCCCTGCGACAGCTTGAGGTACGACTCGTCGCCCGCGATGCGCTTGAAGCCGAACGCCTCAAGGTAGAAGTCGGCCGCGCGCCCCAGGTCGGAAACCCACAGGTTGATTTCGCCCTTGCGTAGATGCATTGCGCTCTCCATTTGCCCGCCGCCCTTATCTCACGCAGAGGCGCGGAGGCACAGAGGTTTTCTCCGCGACTCTGCGCCTCTGTGTGAGGCAAACAAAACGGGCGGCGCTGTGGGCGCCGCCCGTTGCCATCAACTACTGACCATCAACTATCAACTGCCACTTACCAGTTGATCTTCTCGCTCACCAGCTTGGCCTGGGTGAACAGCAGCATGTACTCCTTGCCGCCGGCCTTTGAATC
>JAGQRI010000235.1 GCA_020425515.1 Planctomycetota bacterium
GCCTCCTTCGTCGGCAGGTGGGGGCTAATCCTGTATCGGCGCTCCGCGCCTGGGATGTCGTGTTCAAGGTGGCACACGCGCTCCGCGCCTGAGGTGTCGAATTCCAGATGGCACACGCCGCCCGGAGCCCGTGTCCACTCACTTCCTGTCCATCCTGACTGATCGGCTTTGTGTGCGACTGACCAGGGTGGGTCGCAGGACGGGGACAGTCCCCAACTGCGGGGACAGTCCCCTGCGCTGGTCGCGGGCGATGCGGCTGCCGTGCCTACACCCTTACGATTTCGATGATGCAGGCGTTGTCTTCTTCGGGGTTCAGGGCGGGCTGCTTTACGTTCACGTCGAACTGCAGGCGCCCGCGGAAGCGCTCCACCAGCGAAATGATGATCCCCAGGTCGAACTCGTTCGCGTAGGGGTTGTCGCAGTGGATCTCGTAGTGGTCCAGCCCGACCTCGACGTACTTGTAGTGCCCGATTTCGCCGTTGCGGTGCGCCATGTGGTAGGCGACGTCGATCGATTCCAGCGCCGACGCCACGTCGAACATCTGCTCGTCGGGAAACTGTGCCGAGTACGGAATCCGCCGCCCGATTGAGTACAGCGTGTCCGCGCCGAGGTGGTCGTTGATCTGGCGGTAGGTATCCAGCCAGGCCTGCTGCTGGTACCAGCCCGTGGGTTCAATCGAAGGCAGATTGCAGCTTTCCAGCAACTCGCGCGAGACGTCGGCCACTAGAATGCCGCTCGTCACCGCCAGCACGGTACGACCGTCCACCTCGACCTCGGGCGAGGAAGCCTGAAACACCTTGAACACCCGTCCCCCTACAACTGTGCCCCCAGCCCCCGAAGAACCGTCACGACGGTATCCCGGACGCCGACAACCTTGCCCCCGTCCACGGCCACGCGCTGGTGAATCGTGCCGAACACGGTTGCGATCACTGTCTGGGCGCCGCGCCCGCAGTCATCGCAGCCCGGCACCTTTCCCTGTCTCATCGCGTTGCGCAGAAGCACCTGCACCGCAAAGCGCGATTCCGCCAGCAACTGGCGTATGCCGCGCCCCAACTGGTCGTGGGCCGACTTGCCGACGTGGCCGAGCATGTGAAGCGCAACGCTGGCATCCTGGCCGAGGCTCAGGATGCGTTTTTCCTGGGATTCGCAGAAATCGAGGATGCGCGTCAGCGGGTCCGGCTCTTCCGACAGCCGGTGCTCGTGGCCGTCCTCATAAGTGAAGATGTGCCTGACCAGGTCGCCGGCCAGAGCTTCCTTGCTGTCGAAATACAGGTACACGCTGCCCTTGGCGACGCCGGCAGCTTCCGCGATATCCGCGACCGAGGCACCGTCGATGCCGTCGCGTGCAAAGATTTTCAACGCGGCCTGAAGCAGTTGCTTGTACCGCGCCTCTCTCTTGGGGGAGGTTAGCCGCATCTGACCAACCAGTCATTAGAGACACAATGTACGGAAAACGTTAATCTTACCGCCTGAATGCGCTGAATACAAATCATTGCGTAAGAGATACTTTCGACGTCTGACTGTCACAAACAAAACGACCCGCGGAAGCTCCGCGGGTCGTATAGCATTGTGATCATTCACACGCGAGTGATAAATCCCCACTTGTCCTCGCCCCGGCCGTGCACCAGGTCCAGGTACGCCTTCTGCAGGCGCTCCGTGACCGGGCCGCGCTTGCCTTCGCCGATCTGGATCTTGTCCAGGCTGCGGATCGGCGTGACTTCCGCCGCCGTCCCGACCGCAAAGACCTCGTCGGCCATGTAGAGCTGTTCGCGCGTGAGGTCAGTCTCAATCACCTGCAGGCCCATTTCGCCGGCCAGGCGGATGATCGTGTCGCGGGTAATCCCCTTGAGGATCGAATGCCCGCCGCTGGGCGTGTTGATGACGCCGTCGCGCACCACGAAAATGTTCTCGCCGCTGCCTTCACTGAGCAGCCCGTCCGCGTCGAGCGCGATGCCCTCGGCGTAGCCGTTCAGGATCGCCTCCATCTTGATCAGCGCGCCGCTGGCGTAGTTCGCCCCGGCCTTGGCCATCGCGGGCGTCGTGTTGGGGCGGTTGCGCGTCCAGGTGCTGATCTGCATGTCGACGCCCTGTTCGAGCGCTTCGGGCCCAAGGTAGGCGCCCCAGTGCCAGGTGATGATGTCCAGCGTCACCGGGTTCTTGAGCGGGTTCACGCCCATCGGGCCGTAGTCGCGATAGGCCAGCGGGCGGATATAGCAGGCCTTGAAGCCGTTTTCCTTCACCGCGTTGATGCAGGCCTGCTCGACCTGCTCCTGGGTGAACTTGAGTTCCATGCGGTAGATCTTCGCGCTGTCGAACAGGCGGCGGATGTGTTCCTTCAACCGGAAGATGCCGGCCTGGTCGCCGACGTCATAGGCGCGGATGCCCTCGAAGACGGAGCTGCCGTAGTGCAGCACGTGGGCGCAGGCATGGACGGTGGCGTCTTCCCAGGCGATGAACTCGCCGTTGCGCCAGATCTTTTCGCAAAGCTTGGTCATGTTGTTCTCCGGTTCAGGCGGCAGACGGGAGGCGGCAGGCGGGAGTTAACCGCCCACGGCCCTCGGGCTACCGGTTGTTCTTTTTCGATCCTTTGTCGACGCTGTCGATCAGCCCGTTCAGCATCCGGCCGACCTCGTCGTACGCGTCCAGCAGTCTCTCGCAGTCTGCCTCTGTGATGTACTCTAGCATCAGCGCAATCTCAACCGCCGTCTCAACTTCGCCCTCCGAGCCGTGCGCCGTGACGAGCAGGCGGACGTAATCCTTCGGGTAGCGGCGGCGCTTGTAGCCTTCGGCGATGTTCATCGGCACCGAGGTGGCCGCGCGGCGGATCTGGCTGGTCAGTCCGTACAACTCGTCCTTCGGGAACTTGCGGGTCAGCCCGTAGACTTCCTTCACCGCAACCATTGCCTTCTGCCAGACCTTCAGGTTGCGGAATCCGCTGCGTTCGCGACGAACTATGCAGGCCTCCTGTAGTTGCCGTTAATTCCCGCCTGCCGCCTCACGCCTCCTATCTCGACTTCAGCAGCTTCTCGAGTTCGGCATGGAACTGGGCCAGCGCCTGGCTGCGATGGCTGATCTTGTTCTTTTCCTCGGCCGGTATCTCGCCGAACGTCTGGTCGAGCGGCGGGTAGAAGAACAGCGGGTCGTAGCCGAAGCCTCCCCCACCGCGCTCTTCGTCAATGATACGCCCCTCGACGGTTCCGCGTACCGTGAAAAGTATGCCTTCGGGGCTGGCCAGCGCGATTTCGCACACGAAGCGGGCCTTGCGTTTTTCGGGCGGCACGCCCTTGAGGTTCTTGAGCAGCAGGCGGTTGTTCGCGGCATCGTCGCCGTGCTTGCCGGCATAGCGCGCGCTGATCACACCCGGCGCGCCGCCCAGCACGTCGACCTCGAGCCCGCTGTCGTCGGCCATCACCAGCAGGTCCAGATTGGCAGGCCGGGTCACCTTCGGCATGCGCTCGGGTGTCAGGCTGACTTTCTTCTGGCGCCCGCTGACGGTACGGTAGCGGCGCGCGGACAGGGCCTCGAAGTCGGTTTCGTCCTCGTCGTCCATCGAAGTCGACTGGCTGGCGAAGCCGACGCGCCCGGCCAGCGCGATGAAGCGCGCGAGCTCGTAGGCTTTCTTCTGGGCGTTGCCGGCGAAGGTGTCGGCGTTTTCGACGACGTCCGGCACGCCGGTGTAGGCGGACAGCCCGACCAGTTCAACGCCGGGAACGTCGCTGAGAATCTGGCGAATCTCGCGCAGTTTGTGCCGGTTGTTGGTACCGACCACGATGTTCACAGGGTTATCAGGCATAAGCGCGCGGCGAATTTAGGGTGCGCGCACGCGTTTGAAAAGGCTCTCTCAACCGGGCATGGCACGGATGTCCTCATCCATGCCCGGCGGGCCCAAGCCCGACTTGTGCGGCCGGTTCGCATGTTTAGCTAATCCGGGATTCGCAAAGCGAATAGCCGCCGGAGGCGGCTACTCGCTTTGCGAATCCTCCGGGGACTATTCGCTTTGCGATTTCTCCGACGGCCAGGTACTCCGCGACCCCTCGGGACGCACACAGCTTTGCTCAGAGAGCCTTGTGTACCCGTGTTCACCTGTGGTTGCTCTGCGTTCTACCCCACCACGGAGCAGCTTCCGCCGCCGGCGGCGCAGGAGCCTCCGGTGGCGAACTTGCTTGTGATTACGTCGGGGGCTTTGCCGGTGTCGCTTACCATCGGCTGGCCAGCGTTCATCCAGGCCTGCATGCCGCCTTCGAGCAGCAGCCAGTCGTTGTCGTCGGCGTGGCGCGCGGTCATCATTGCCATCGTGGCGCGCACGCCGGAGCGGCACACGCTGACAATCGGGTGCGGTAGTTTCTCGACCTCGCTCCAGCGGTCGCGCAGCTCGGGCAACGGGATCAGCACCGCGCCCTCGATGCGCCCGGCCTCGAACTCGTCGGCATAGCGCGAATCCAGCAGCGTGAAATCCTTGCCCGGCGTGCCGTAAGCCGCGACGTCCGAGGGTTTAACAATGCGCGCTTCCGGCAGCCCGGCCTCGCTGTTGAAGCTGAGAATCTCCGACATGTTGGCCGGCAGCTCGCCTTTCAGCTTGTGCATGCCGATCAGGGTTTCGCGGTCGGCCTTGAAATGGTCGTTGTTTTCGAGCTCGGCCGCGATGCTGCTGTGCTCGTGGCCGTTGTAGTCGTGGCCGGGCCAGACCTCGACGTCTTTGCCGAGCGCCTCGATCTTGCGGAAGCTCTCGAACAGTTGCTCGGGCGAGCCGCCCATGAAGTCCGTGCGCGCGGCGCCGCCGATGAACAGCGTGTCGCCGGTGTAAACTCGCGCGCCGTCGAAAATGCACTGGCTGTCCGGCGTGTGCCCGGGGGTGTGCAGGACCGTCAGCTCGTGCCCGCCGAGCTTGAACTTCTCGCCGTCCGTCGCCAGGTAGTCGGCGACTTTCGATTTGGTCTTGTCGCTCATGACGATCGCGCAGGCGGTCAGGTTGCGCAGGCGGTCGCTGCCGGAAAGGTGGTCGGCATGCGTGTGCGTGTCGAACGCGTACTTGAGCTTGAGGTCGAGCTTTTCCAGCTCGGTCATGTAGCGCGAGACGTGGTCGAAGCGCGGGTCGATGATCGCGGCCTCTTTGGTGTCGGCATCGTACAGCAGGTAGGTCTTGCAGTCGCGCCCGTAGGCGATCGGTTTCATTTCGAGTGTCGCGACGGACATGGTGTCTCCTTGTGCCGACAGGATAGTCTTTGGTCGTCCCAGAGAAAACGCCGGGCGGCGGGTTCTGCATCCCGGTAATAAACGAGGGGGTGACACGTGCCACCCCCTCGCGGGCCGCTTCCAGGCGGGCGGGCTTGTTCGCGGCCCTGATTGTCTCTTCGGGGCTTGGGGCGCAGGGCCTGGGGCTTGGCTTTTTGCTCCCGCCTGCCGCCTCACGCCTTCACCCTGTCTTAGCCTCCGACACTGCAGCCGCCGCCGGTGCTTCCGCCGACTCCGCAGCCGCCGCTGGCGCCGCCGCCCACACTGCAGCCGCCGCTGGTGCCGCCGCCGGTGGTCGGCGCGACCTTGTTCCACGGCAGGCGCATCAGGATCAGGGCCATGCCGCAGAACCCGGTGGTGCCGGCGACGGTGAGCCCTGCGCCCACGAACGCGCTGATACCGTAGAACCAGGGGCTGACGAGAGTCCCCAGCACCACGCCCAGCAGCACCAGCAGGCCTGCACCGATCTGCACCTGGCGCATGATGCTCAGTACGCGCTTGCCCTTCTTGTAGGGCATGCCGGCCTTGATCCAGCCGTTCATGCCGCCTTCGAGGATCTTGTAGCTGGTGAACTTGCGGCGCTCGAGAATCTGGGACGCCATCAGCGACCGGTTGCCCGAGGCGCAGTTCAGCACGACAGGCCCCTTGGCGGTGTTGAGTTCACTGAGCCGGTTCTCGAGTTCCTCCAGCGGGATGTTCCACGAGTTCTCGATCGCGTCGCCGCTGAATTCGAGCGGGCTGCGGACGTCCACCACCTGCATGGCGTGCGGGTCGTCCTTCAGCATCTCGTGCAGCGTCTTGGCGTCGATGTGCGCGCTGCTGTCGGTGCCCTTGCGGTTGAAGGTCAGGATCTCGGCCATGCCCTGGGGCAGCGGGCCGCGCACGGACAGCTTCTCGACGACGGCTTCGCGACCGCCGGCGGTGTAGATCAGGTTGGTCTCGCGCTCTTTGCCCAGGGTGCTGTGCGAGCGTCCCTGGTAGTCGTGGCCCGGCCAGACGATCACGTCGTCGCCGAATTCACGGAACTTCTGGAAGCTGTCGAACAGCTCGCCTGCGTCGCCGCCCATGAAGTCGGTGCGCCCGCTGCCGCCGATCAGCATGGTGTCGCCGGTGAACAGGTTGCCGTCGACGTAGACGGTCAGGCTGTCCGGGGTGTGGCCGGGGCTGGCGATGATGCGCAGCTCGGTTTCGCCGAGCTGGTAGACCTCGCCATCGGCAAAGGGCTTGTCGGCCGGCTTGACCAGGGTGCCCTGGATCATGCCGTACTTCGCGCCGGTGCGCTGCTTGAGTTCGGCGGCGCCGGACAGGTGGTCGGCATGGGTGTGGGTGTCCATGACGAGGTCGAGTTCGAGCCCTTCCTTTTTAAGGACGCCCAGGAACTCATCCACCAGGTCGTGGCGCGGGTCGATGATGGCGGCCTTGCCCGAGGCGCGGTCGCCGATGACGTAGCCGAGGCAGCCTTCGCCTTCGATGGTCACCTGCTTGATGAAAGGTTTGGTCGCGGTTGCGGTCATGTCTTTTCTCCTTTGGTACGGTGTTCCCGTGTTGCTATAGGAACATCTATGGAATTGACTATATTCCAATGTGGTTATATAGTCAAGTATGTCAGGTGGGAAATACGAGGAGATTTGCCATGGCCCGCAAGAAGGATCACAAACCGTTGAGCCCGGCAGCACTCGGGCTGGTCGCCGCGCGCTTCAAGCTGCTGGGCGAGCCCGCGCGCCTGTCGCTGCTGAACGCATTAATGGAAGAAGCGAAGAACGTGAACGAGCTGGTGGAAAGCACCGGGCTCAGCCAGGCCAACGTCAGCAAGCACCTGGCGCACCTCGCCGACGCCGGCTACGTCCACCGCCGCAAGGACGGGCTGTACACCGTCTACAGCATCGCCGACGACAGCGTATTCCAGCTCTGCGACCTGATGTGCAGCAGCATCGCCAAAAAGCTCGGCCAGGATTTGAAAGCCATCGCGTAAGTAGCGCAGGCGTCTCGCCTGCAGTCCCGCCGCGGGACAATAGAAGGAAGGAACCAGAGACCATGAAAGCCCCCGCCCTCAAGCGCTATCTGCCGTTCACGGACTGGCTGTTCCACTACAAGCGCGAAAACCTCAGCGGCGACATCCTCGCCGGCGTCATCGTCACCATCATGCTGATCCCCCAGAGCCTCGCCTACGCGATGCTCGCGGGCTTGCCGCCCGAGTACGGGCTGTACGCCAGCATCGTGCCGCTGTTCGTTTACGGGTTGCTGGGCACCAGCCGCACGCTGAGCGTCGGCCCGGTCGCGGTCGTCTCATTGCTGACCGCCACCGCGCTGACGCCCTTCGCCACGCCCGGCAGCGAGCAGTACATCAAGCTCGCCATGCTGCTGGCTGCGATGACAGGCGTGATCCAACTGGCGCTCGGTCTGATCCGCGGCGGCTTCGTCGCGAGCCTGCTTTCGCACCCGGTTGTCGCCGGCTTCATCACCGGCTCGAGCGTTCTCATTCTCGTCAGCCAGCTCAAGCACATCCTCGGCGTGAAGGCCGCCGGCGGACACCTTCCTTATGAAGCGGTGATCAGCCTGGTGCAGGCCGCGCCGGGAACCAACTTCGTGACGCTGGCGATGGGTGTGGGCGCGATCGCGCTGCTGCTGTTCTTCCGCAAGCCGTTCCGCAAACTTCTGCAGCGCTTCGGGCTGTCGGCGAACGCCGCGCAGATGATCGCGCGTACCGGCCCGGCCCTGCTGGTGCTGGCCGGCATGGGCGCGGTCGCCTTCTTCAGTTTGGACAACGCCTACGGCGTGCGCGTGGTGGGCGACTTCCCCACCGGGCTGCCGGGCTTGACGCTGCCGTCGCTGGACCTGCCGGTGATCGGCTCGCTGGCGCCGGCCGCGCTGGCGATCGTGCTGGCCGGCTACGTGGAAAGCGTCAGCGTCGGGCGCTCGCTGGGCGCGAAACGCCGGCAGACCATCGACCCGAACCAGGAACTGGTCGCGCTCGGCGCCGCGAACGTCGCCAGCGGCTTCACGGGCGGCTTCCCGGTGACCGGCGGTTTCAGCCGCTCGGTCGTCAACTTCGACGCCGGCGCGAACACGGGCCTGGCCAGCATGCTCACGGCCGTGCTGATCGCGGTGGTGACGCTGGCGCTGGCGCCGATGTTCGCATCGCTGCCGCAGGTGGTGCTGGCCGCGACGGTGATCGTGGCGGTCGGCGGGCTGATCAATTTCCGCGAGCTGCTGCGCCTGTGGAAGTACAGCAAGGCCGACGGCGCGCTGATGGGGCTGACGATCGTGACGGTACTCGGGCTCGGGGTCGAGATCGGCATCGGCGTCGGCGTGGGAGCATCGCTGCTGCTGTACCTCGCGCGTTCCAGCCGCCCGCACATGGCGGTGGTCGGGCGCGTCGGGCACAGCGAGCACTTCCGCAACGTCAAGCGCCACGAGGTGCAGACCTACCCGGGGCTGCTGCTGCTGCGCGTGGACGAAAACCTGTTCTTCGCCAACACCCGCAACATCGAGGACCGGTTGCTGAAGCAGGTGAGCGAGCAGCCGGAGATCAAGAACATCGTGCTGATCTTCAGCGCGGTCAACTACGTGGATGCCAGCGCGCTGGAATCACTGGAAGGCGTGATCGAAAAGCTGCGCGCGCTGGGCGTGACGCTGCACCTGGCCGAGGTAAAGGGCCCGGTGATGGACCGCTTCGACAAGGTCGGGCTGATTGAGCACCTGAAGCCGGGGCAGGTTTTCCTGAGCACGCACCGGGCGGTGACGGCCCTGCAAGGCGAAAACCCGCCTTCCCGATCTGCGAAGGCAGCGTGATTTCATGATGGCGGCAGTGTCGCAGTTCCGCATAAGCTGTTCTGCGACACGAAAGGAAACCGCCATGAAACCCCTTCTGCTCCTGCTCGCCATCCTTACGTTTGCTTCCGCCGCGTGCGCCCAGGGCCAGGTGACGCTGCCGACCTACAGCATCGGCGGCGGCGCGGCCTGGGTGTTCCGCTACCAGCTCGACCACGGCGGCACGCCCCAGGCGGTACAGATCGACGTTTCGATCAACTGCCAGTCGAACTCCGGCGTCACCGTGCGCGTGCTGGATATCGACGACAAGTACAACGCCGGCGCGCACGATGAGGCCGGCGGCAGCCACGCGGGCACGGGCATCTGCAACGTCTCGCTGCTGACGGACACGCGCACCGGCGTGCACCCCTTCCTGGTGATCGTGCAGACGTTCCAGCCGGGCGACAGCGTGTTCGACGGGCACGTCGATATCGACGCGGGCGGCATCACGCCGAACGGGCTGACACAGTCAATGCGCGTCCAGGACGGGCTGTTCATGCCTTTCGGCCAGTACGCGGTGTTCAACGCGGACTTCACGACGCAGGCGAATTTCACGACCTATGTGACGATTGACTTCGGCTCGGCGCCGCAGGCCTTGACCATGCGGCTTGAGGGGCTCGGCAGCGGCGTGAACGAGGTGCGCCTGTACGACGTGACCGGCGGCGACACGCTGATCAAGACCCTGTACGCGACGATGTCAGGCAACCTGTCGACGTGGGACTGGGTGACGACGGCGAGCTACAGCGGCGAGGTGCAGTTCCGGATCGAGGTCGAGGGCGACGGCAGCGCGGGCGACATTTTCTGGGCGATGTGGCTGCCGGAAACGGTCAGTGCCACGGGCGGCTCGGGCGACGGCGTGCCGGTCGCGCCGAAAAGCCAGAAGGGTAGCGGCGGGGGCTGCGCGGCGGACCAGGGCGGGAACCTGGCGGCGCTGGTGCTGCTGGGTGTGCTTGCAGGACTTGCGGCATTCCGCATAAGGAAACGTGGCACAGGCAATCTTGCCTGTGGTTGCGGCGAGTTTGCCGAGACGGCTTCGACTTCGCTTTGCTCAGTCGCACAGGCAGGATTGCCTGTGCCACGCGACTTCGCCCGTGGCTGATCCTTGGGCCTTGCCGCTACACCGTGCCGGCGTCGTGTTCTTCGGGCTGTTTGTGGATGCCCTTCCAGAGATCGTCTTCGTCAAGCTTCTTCGCATGCAGCACCAGGTCCGCGATCTCGCGCACGGCGCCGCGCCCGCCGGGCATGCTGCAGATGTACTTCACGCGGTCGAGCGCGAAGCGTGACGCGTCCGCGGGCGCGCAGGGGATGCCCGCGACCTCGAAGGCTTCCGAATCATTGACGTCGTCGCCGACGTAGACGGTCTGTTCCGGCGTCGCCCCGAACTCGCCCATCAGTTGCCGCAGCGCCTCGCCCTTGCGCTTCATGCCGGGGCGGTAGGCGCTGAGCAACAGTCTCTTGACGCGTCCAGAGACGACCGGGCTGTCCTCGCTGGTGATAATGCCGACCTTCACCCCCGCGGCCTCGAGCAGGCGCAGCCCCATGCCGTCGCGGATGTAGAACGGCTTGGCAAGCTCGCCCTGCGGGCCGTACAGCACCGTGCCGTCGGTCAGCACGCCGTCGACGTCGCAGACGACCAGTTTCACGTCAGCCCATTGCTCGTTGCTTACGGTCATTGGTTTTTCTTTTCACGCGAAGATGCGAAGCGGGGCGAAGGTCGCGAAGAACTGCTTCACGCTCGATAACCCTTCAGCACTTCGCGTCCTTCGCTTATCCTTCGCACCTTCGCGTTAGATGTTTATTCGTCGCTCTTGCCGTTGCCGTTGCGGTTTTTCAGTTCGTGCTCGATGCGGTCCATCCAGGGGCGCAGTTCTTTCTCGAAGTAACGGTCGAGGCGCTGGCTGATGCGGTCTTCAATGTAGCGCGCCAGGTCCTCATCCACGTTTTCGTCCCACGGGCGGTCCGGCCAGCCACCTTCGTCAAGACTTCGGCGCCCAGGCTCCTCTTCTGACTTCGTTGGCGCTGCTTCGGTTGCGGCAGTTGTTTCCCTGGCCGCGACGGGCGCCTCGGCGTCCTTTTCCTCGCGCCTCTCGCCTGCCGCCCCCGAACTCCCCCTCGCCACGCCGCCGGTTTCGGTCTCCAGCTTGAACTCCGGCTTGGGCTCTTTCTTCTTGCGCGGCTTCAGCTTCACCTCGACGGGCGGCTTGTCCTCGTCGCCGTAGTCGTCGTCGAAGATCGTCTCCAGGTCCTTGCCGCTCTCCTTGAAGCCCGCCACCAGTTCGCGGGCGAACTCCCGCGCGCCGCCCTTGCTGAACTCGGTCAGCTTCTTCTCGAGGTCAAAGGCGAGCCCGCCGGCCAGCGCCTCCGGGTCGACTTTCTCGCCGCGCTTGGCGGCCTCCAGCGCCTCTTTCTCGGCGCGTTTCAGGACGCGGTACTTCCAGAAACGCCCGATCCAGACGCCGCCCTCAACCAGGAAGAACACAGGCGCGCCCGCCAGCACCATGTCGATCGGGCTGCCGCTGGGCGAAACGATGGCGCCGATGATCACGGCGATCAGGATGGTGTGGCGGCGCTTCTTCTTGAAGAACTCGGGCGACAGGATGCCGAAGCGGATTACCGGCGCGACCAGCAGCGGGATCTGGAAGATGAACCCGAGCCCGAACGTCATCGCGAACACCAGCGACAGGTACTGGCCGAGGCTGAAATTCTGCTGCACGCCGAACTCGTTGACGTTGAAGTTCAGCAGGAACGGGATGCTGATCGGCAGCAGCACGTAGCGCCCGAACACCGCGCCGCCGGCGAACAGGATGAAAATCGAAGGAATCACGAAGCGGAAGAACTGCCGCTCGTGCTTGTACAGCCCGGGCGCAATAAAGAGGTAGGCCTGGAACATCACCCACGGGTAGGCAAACACCAGCGCGCCGTAAAGGCTGACGCGCATGGTGATGCTGAAGGTTTCGAGCGCGCCGATCACGACGAAGTTGACGTGCTTCCCGCTGCCGGTGGTGGTGGTCTGGGCGATGTCGACGACGTAGCGGACGATGTCGTCGGTGAAGAACGCGAACACGACCGTGAACGCGGCGAAGACGCCGAGGATCGACCAGATCAGCCGCTTGCGCAGCTCATCGAGGTGGCTGGAAAAAGGCAGCGAGTCTTCGGTCGAGTCAGGCATCCCGGGAAGCGTAACCCCGCAGCGCCGCGAAGGAAACGGGGGAATCGGGTACGCAAGTGTACTCGAGGCAGGGTCCGCGGGCGTTTCCGACAGCAAATGACCAATAACCAATAGCCAATGACCAATGTCAGAGGGTCGTGACCCGCACTAGAGCATGTTCAACTTTACCGTAGCGACGGAACGTACCGGAAGCACGGTATGCAAAGGCGCTCAAGCCCCGCAGGGGCGTCACAGATTAGCCGGGCGGTGACCGAGCACGCCGCAGGCGGGCAAGGGAACCCCCGGAACGACGCCCTAAATTCCCCGAGCCCGCGGAGCGGGCGGCATAGAAGATACGAAAACGTCCGGACTTGCCGCAGG
>JAGQRI010000236.1 GCA_020425515.1 Planctomycetota bacterium
GTCCATTCATCCAGCTTGATGCGCGAGTCACTGCACGCGATCACGAGCGTGTGCGGCTTCTGGCCTTCGAGGGCGAGTTTCTCGAGCAGTTCCTTCTGCTGCGGGAACACCTCGGTGCGGAAGTGGTGGATGCCTGCCTTGAGTCGATCCATGGGTCTCCAGGGCTTAGGGTTTGGGGCATGGGGCTCAGGGAACTTCAGGCCGGATTTCTCCATGCCCAAAGCCCTGAGCCCCATGCCCCTTTGCCCGGTTATGCAACGAGTCGCCCCGCCCGCGCAAGTTTTCTTGGCAAATCGTCCCGGCAGCCCTTGTTTGCTGCGTAGATGTGATAGATTTCCAGCGCCTGGCAGGGCCTTGTCCCTGTCACCACGAAGGTTGGGACGCACGCCATGTCCCGAACGCTGGAACTCGAGATTCTCCCGCAACCGGATGACCAGACCTGCGGCGTCACCTGCCTGCACGCGGTGTACGCCTACTACGGGCTGGAACTCCCGCTGCCACAGTTGATCGAGGAAGTCGAGCACCTGGACAGCGGCGGCACGCTGGGCGTACTGCTCGGTTGCGACGCCCTGCGCCGCGGCTTCGACGCCACCATCTACACCTACAACCTGCAAGTCTTCGACCCGACCTGGTTCCAGCGCGGCGTGAACATACAGGAACGTTTGCTGCGCCAGGCGACCTTCAAGGACGACCCGCGCCTGACCACCGCCACACGCGGCTACGTCGAGTTCCTTGACGCCGGCGGACGCATTCGCCACGAGGACCTCAACCCCAACCTGATCCGCCGTCACCTCAAGAAAGGCATCCCAATCCTGACCGGGCTCAGCGCGACCTACCTTTACGGCACCGCGCGCGAGTACGGCCCGAACGACGACTACGACGACATCCGCGGCGTGCCCTCAGGCCACTTCATGGTCGTGGTCGGCTATCACCCGCGCGGGCGCGATGTCGAGGTGGCGGACCCCTGGCGACAAAACCCGATCACCGGCGACGACCAGCGCTACAGCGTCGGCATCGACCGGCTGATCGCGTCCATATTGCTCGGCATCGTGACGTACGACGCCAACCTGCTGGTCATCCAGCCGAAGAAGGAACCCCGTTGAGCACGCTGATCGTCGTCAACAACCCGGCCAAGTGGCCGTTGCAGATCCCCGACGTCGAGGTCGTGGCGGCCAAGACGTACCTGACCGACCCGCGCTACAGCGAACTGAAGGGCGCCAAGGTCTTCAACCTCAGCCGCTACTACACCTACCAGTCGATGGGCTATTACGTCTCCCTGCTCGCGGAAGCGCGCGGGCACAGGCCGATGCCGGACGTGAACACCATCATGAACCTGCGCAGCCTCAGTATGCCGCGCGCGGAAAGCCAGGACGTCGAGGAGGAAACCCAGCACGCCCTGAAGCCGCTCAAGGGCGACGAGTTTACGCTGAGCATCTACTTCGGGCGCAACATGGCCGCGCGCTACAAGCGGCTGGCCCTGATGCTGTTCAACCTGTTCCCGGCGCCGTTCCTGCGCGCGCAGTTCGTACGCGAGTCCAACTGGTGGTCGCTGACCCACATCGGCACGATCCCGTTTTCCGAGGTGCCGGAGCAGCACCGCCCGTTCCTGCAGCAGGCCGCGGCCGAGTATCTCGCCCGCCCCAGCCGCCGCCCCGGCAAACGCCAGCGCATGAAGTACGACCTGGCCGTGCTGTTCAACGAAGAGGAAGAACACGCGCCGTCGAATGAGCGCGCGATCAAACGCTTCGCCGACGCCGCCTGGGACCTGGGCATCAACACCGAGGTGATCGACAAATCCGATTACGGGCGCCTGGCCGAGTTCGACGCGCTGTTCATCCGCGA
>JAGQRI010000237.1 GCA_020425515.1 Planctomycetota bacterium
GCGAGCCGAGCTTGCTCGGCTCGAAACGTCGCGGCGCAAGCGCCACGACCACCGGCAGGATTGCCGGTGCCACGCGAATGCCTGACCAAAGCAAAAAGCCCCCGCTGGTTGCGGGGGCTTTTTTTGTTCGGGTGCTACTTCGTGGCCGGAACCCAAGGGTCGTCGTTCGGCAGGCGCGGGCCGGTGCCCGGGGGCGCGGATGTGCCCTTACTGCCATCCGATGACTTGGGGCCGTCTTCCCAGTCGCCCTCGTCGTCCATCCAGGGGTCGTCGGCCGGGACCGGCTCACCCTTGGCATTGAGCGCGAGCGCTTCCTTGAAGGCGTCGGCGCCGAGCCAGCCGTACGTGCCGTCGGCGTAAAGCACCACGTGCCCGCCGAGCGTGTCGGCCGTTTCCTGGTAGGCGACGATGAAGCCTTCCTTGTAGTCCTTCAGCCACTCGCTGATGTCGCCGTCGGCCAGCTTGATCGAGCGGAAGCCCGCGGCCTCGTTTTCCTCGATCATCTTGGCGGCTTCGGCGTCGACCCACTCGGGCAGCTTGCCTTCCTCATCGCGTTCGACCTGGTCTAGCGACGTCCAGCCGATCTTGCCCATGTCGCCCTTCCAGCGCGTGTCGAACGGAACCTGGAGCACGCCCGGGCGGATGTCTTCACCCTTGAGCATGGCGTCGAGGTCCAGAGCTTCGCCGGATTCGATGCGGCGGTGCAGCGCGCTCGAAAGCGTGCGCATGTTGTCCTGGGCATAGGTGTAGCCGTCGCGCTTGGCGTTCGGGCCGCCCATGATCGGGCTGCCTTCATCGAGGAACTGGCCGAAGTCAGGCAGCCCGGCCACGCGGATTGCCATCTCGACGCCGTCCTTGTGTTCCTTCAGGCGCAGGGCGACGGTCAGGTCGGTGATGAAGGTGGTGGGGTCGGTGTCGAGCGGCGGGCGCGCGTAGCGGTCCAGGCGCTTCGACAGGTCTTCGTTCAGCCCCTTGGTCAGGCGCGACATGGCGCCGAAGTCGACTTCGAGGAACTTCGAGCCGTTCTTCACGAAGGAGTTGCCGCCGGTGACGGTATGGGTCGCCGCGTCGGTCATCTTCTTGAGCCCGGCGATCACCGGCTGCGTGGCGTCTTCGTCGGTCACGCCCAGCGCGACCACGATAAGCAGCGCGTCTTCCGTGAAGGCGTAGCCGTACGGGTGTTCGCTGCTGACCTGGAAAACCTGGCCCTGGTAGCCGACCTCGGCGAAGCCGCGGAAGGCGCCCTCGGGGTCCTTTTCGCGGGCCGTGGCGATGATGGCCTTGGCCTTGGTGACGTCTTTCAGGTTGATGGCGATGCACAGGTCGGACGACTTGAACAGCGTGCCGTAGCCCGCGCTGCCGCTGGCCATGGCGCTCGCGCGCTCGACGTTGGGCAGGGCGCAAACCACGGCCTCGGTGCCGAGCACGGCCAGCACGTCGTCGGTGGTGGTGCCGTATTCGCCCAGCATCTTTTCGAGCTCTTCAAGCGCCTTGTCGACCTTGCTGCCTTCCTCTTCAGTGTCTTCGCCTTCGCTGCCCGGTTCTTCCACTTCGTCCTGGGCCTCGCGGAAGCCCTTGCCGAGGTCGCCGGGCAGGATGCTCTTTTCCGAGCCTTCGTCCGGCGGCATGCGGTCGGGCGGCATGTCGGGGCCGCTCTTGCGGTGCAGCCCGTCCTCGATTTCCTTCGCCCACTTCTCGACGTCGTAGGCGAGCTCCTTCAGGTTGCCGTAGGTGGTCTTCGCGTCGCCGAGCTGGACGCCGGCCGTGAGGATCGAGCCCTCGGGCACGTACTTCAGCATCTTGAACTCGGCGGGCTCGATGGCGAGTTTTTCGAGCAGGCGGGTCTGGCGGCGCGTCTTGAAGCTGGCCGCCACGGTGACGCCGCGGTCCGCCGCGTCGTAGTCGAGGTCGAACACGACGTACTTGTACTCGCGGAACTGCATCCACTTGTCGACGCCGTTGTAGACGCCCTCGGCGTCCATGCCGGCCTGGTCTTTGCTGGGCAGCAGGCGCTCGATGGCGGCCTGGATTTCACGCCCGATCACGAAGACCGACAGGTCGTGCGGCTTGCGTTCCTTCAACCAGGTCGCGAATTCCTCGCGCCCGGACAGCGACTCGGAGTAGTCGCCGCTGGAAAGCTTGGTGATGGCGTCGCGGATGGTGCTTTCGAAGTTCGCGACCAGCAGCCCCGACGGCGTGCTGGCGACGTAGTAGCGGTCCATGCCGTAGGCCTTGTTGCCCATGGCGTTTTGCGGCTCTTCGTCGCGCCCGTCGCCGGGTTCCTTGACGCCTTCGCCGCCTTCTTCTTCACCCTTCCCGTCACCCTCCTTGTCGTCGGGCATGGCGCCGCCCTTCTTGTCGGGGACGCGGTACAGGTAGTACTTGATGCCCTGGAACTCCTTCGACTCCTCGAGGAAGTCCTTCAGGAACTCCGGCGTCGGGCTGATGGTTTCGCCCTTCTTCGTTTTCAGGTGCAGCAGGTACTTGGGTCCGTCGAGGGTGACGTCAACGAGGCCGATTTCGATGCGTTCCACGGAGTCGTAGCTGCCGAAAACCCAGTCGTAGATCTGCTGGTCGCGGGCCGCTTCTTCTGAGTTCGGGTCCTTCTCATGCTCTTTGTTGAGCATCTTCTGGGCCCAGCTTCGGAGCTTCCAGCCGCCCTTCTCGTCGCGCCCGAACAGGCGGTACAGCGCGTCAGGGTGGTCGCTGGTCATGTAGGCAATGGTGCCCGTGCGCGGGATCAGGTCGCCCATGCCGGGGTCGGCGTTCTGGGCGGCGAGCGTGCCGGCGCAGATCACGAGCAGCGCCACGGCCGCGAGTTTCAGTCGAAACATTCAGTCCTCCGTATGGAATCAGTCTTCTTTGGAATCGGCTTCCTGCTGGTCGAGGGTGGCTTCGGTCGTCGTCATCAAATCTTCTTCCTCGACCTTGATGATTGTCTCGGCGCCGTCGTCGTCGATCAGCGCGACATCGATGCGCGTGTCTTCTTCTTCCCAGGGCTCCGTCTCGAAGGCGCGCGGGTCCTTTTCCGAGTGCAGCGGCCTGGCCTCGTCCTGGTACCACTTGCCGTCCGCGGGCAGCGGCTTGCCTTCCTTCGCCAGCGCGATGGCCGCTTTCAGCCCTTCGGGCGTCAGCTCGACGACGTGGGTGTTCCAGAGCACGGCCAGGTAGTTCCCGCGCAGCCCGGGCTGCTTCTGGTAGGCGCACAGGATGGCCTGGCGGATGTCGACGTCGTCGGGGACCTCGGCCAGCGCGTAGTGGCGTTCCGTGTCGTCCGGTTCGTCGGCGCCGTAGGGGTCGATGCTCCATTCCGCGCGCGTGAGGTAGCCGTTCTCGATCAGTTCGGTCACGTCCCTGGCGGGCTTCGACTTGATGGTTTCCTCTTCACCTTCCGTCACGAGTTCGGACTTGATCGCGTACTGCGTGCGGGCTGCTTCGCGTACGCGCAGCAGCGCGTCGCGGACGTGCTTGTTGCGCTCGACGTTGCGGTAGTGGATCGCCATGCCGCGCATGTTTTCGCGGTCGGGCCAGCCGGCCGCGGCGATGCGGATGCTGACGCTGGATTCGGAACTGCGGGCGGCGCCGACGATCACGGTGTTGGCGAAGAACTCGGCCAGGTAGGGGACCGGGTCGTCGTCTTTTTCGGTGTCGTCGCGCTTGAAGGTGCTGCTTTCGTCGTCTTCGTAGCCCCAGAACAGGTTGCGGTTCACCACGCCGGCCATGGTGCCGATCAGCGAGCCGAAGTTCACGTACATGTGCATGCTGCCTTCTTCCCAGAGCAGTCCCTTGGCCTGGGTCCAGGTCTGCTTGCTGTGAAGGTTGCTGCCTTCGGTCTTGGCGCGGGCGATTGATTTCAGCGTGTCCATGGCGCCGACGGCGAACACGCCGCTGCCGTCCGCGGCTTCGATGAACGCGTAGCCCCAGTTGCCCGTGTCGTCAGCGTGAATCTCGACGCCGTTGACGATGATGACCGGCGTGATTTCGCCTTCCATCTGGCGGAAGCCCGAGCCCTGGCGCGAGCGCAGCAGGTTCTCATGGAAATACTCTTCCGCTTCCTCGCAGTTCTTGACGCCGAGCATGCCCGCGACGTCGAACGGCATGAAGGCGTACTCCGTGCCCTCGTGCTTCTGCACGATGATGGCCTGCCCGCCGCCGAGCTGCTTGAGCGTGTCGTCGAGAGACGCGTGTTCGTCCTTCGCCTTCTTTTCGAGTTCCTTCCAGCCCTCGATCAGCTTCATCTGGCCCGCCGCCTTCGCGCGGCTGAAGAAGAACTCGCGGGTTTTCTCGTACATGCCGTGCACGTCTTCCACGCAGTCGGTGAGGGCGAAGACGGAGTCGGCCGGGATGAACTCGGTCAGCGGCATTTTCTTCGGCTCGACGCGCAGTGTCTCGAACCAGCCGGGCGGGTTGTGGAACACCAGGTTGGCGTCCATCCGCAGCGTGAGCGCTTTTTCATCGAGCCAGAAGCCGGCGGCGAAGCTCTTGAACTGTTCGTACTGGATCAGGTTGAAGAAGAAGCGTACCTGCTCGTCGCTCGTGCCGATGAACGCCTGGAGCATCTCCTGCATCGGGCTGGAACTGCCCTTGTCGCCCGCCAGGCGCTCCATGGTGTTGATCACGGACTGGACGTTGACGAAGAACAGCCCCTGCGGCTTCTCAAAGTCGGCGATGGCTTCCTTGTAGCGGCTGTTGCCGAGCAGCGTGTCGACCGGGTCGTCGGGGTACGAGATGAAATCGACAGCGTCCTTGACCGCGTTGTCGCCGTTGGCGATCAGCAGGTACTTGTTGTCGTAGATGCTGACCCACAATGAGTCGCTGGCGAGCCACTGGTTGAACGGGTTGACGTCGGGTTGGAAATCGTTGCCGGGCTCGCTGGCGCTGACGGGCACTTCGATTTCGTAGATCAGGCTGCCGTAGTAATCCTCGACGTCGACGACGGTGGTCGAGCCGTCCTTCTGCGCTTCCTTGAGTGCCCGCGCCAGCGCGGACAGGTTCTTGTGCTTGAACACCACCTCGAACTTCGGGCCGCTGAGCGCGACGTCGAGCAGTCCGCCCGCGGTACCCTGGATGTCTTTCGCCAAGGCCTCGACTTCTTCATCACTCAGGTTCAACTCAAGGCGGTCGCGGGCGATCTCGCCGAGGTCCGGGACGTTGAGGTCGCCTTCGAGCCCCGAGAACATCTCCTTCGGGTTCAGCGCCTCGAAGTAGTCGTTGGTGTCGGCCCGCAGGTAGACCATCGTGGTGCTGGGAAAGGCGACGGCCAGGTCGACCTGGTTTTCCTCGTCCTGTGCGGCCAGCATCGGCGCCAGCAGCGTGGCAATCAGTAGAAACAGAGCTGCGGATCGCATGGCGCCTCCCGTTCGGCCCAAATCAGGGCAAGCATTCTACGTGACTTGCCTCGCGAATGCTAACGCTGCCTGTTACGTACGAGGGTGGGGCGGGTGGTGTCCGAAATCACCGCTTTCCGGCCGGGACGCCTATGTTGGCGCGTGCCGCCGCGACGATGGCGGCGCGGATGTCGCCCCATTGCCGGGCGGGCAGGGCCGAGAACAGGTGGTTCATTTCGATTTCCAGCCCGGCGTAGCGGTTGGCGGGAAGCTGTTTGCGCAGCCAGGTGCAGACGCCGTCCGTGACGCCGCGGTAGGGGAAGTTGCGCCGCACGCGGAAGCCCGGGCGGGTTTGCCGCAACCCGTGCTGCCATTCGAGCGCCGTTTCGCGCTCCAGTTTGCGGCGCGGGTCGTACAGCAATGCGATGTCCACTTCGCGCACCACGCCCAGCCAGGCCGGCACGAAACTGTGGCAGGAGACGTGCAGCAGCAGGCCTTTGCGGCACAGTTCGCGCGCCTCGGCCAGCACGGCTTCGCGCCAGGGACGGTGGTAGGTTTCGATCAGCGCGGTGCGGGCCTCATGCGGCGTGAACTCGGAACACAGGGTGGGGGACTGCTCGCGGCGATTGAGGTCGATCAGCAGGCGGGTCATCCTGCCGTAGTGCGCCTTCACGCCGAACGCGTGCTCCAGCTCCCGGGCGAGTACCGCCGCGCCGGGGTCCCAGCCGCGGTGGGTTTTCAGCACGCCCGGGCGCCGCGCGAACGCACGCTTGAAGCGCGCCGGCACGGCGTTGGTCGCGTGCTCGCAGGTGACCAGCAGGGCGTCAAATCGCGGCGGGGTCAAACAGGACTCCTTCGCCCAGGCAGTTCGCCAGCTCGTGATAAATTGCCGTCAGGCGCGCGCGGTCGGGCGCGGCCCCCGCTGCCTGCCTGATGCGCGTGGCCAGCGTGCCCTGCCGGCGGATGTGGTTGAGAGCCCGCCGCCAGCGTTTGCGCGCCTTGCCGCCGGCCGGCATGGTGGCGTCGATCAGGCTGTCCCAGACCTCGCCGACGGTGGCGCTGTCGGCTTCGATGCCAAGCCCACCGAGGTATTCGCGGTCGTGAATGACGTGGCCTTCCGCTGCCGTGCAGACCTTGTGAAACAGGTTTGACAGCGGCTCGACGGGCACGCGCTTCAGCCGCTCCATGGGCATCCAGCGTTCTTCCACGAGGGCCGACAGCGCGCCCTTGATGGCGCCCGCGATGGCGATGTCGGCCTCCGGGCATTCCTGGATATCCAGCACGCGAATCTCGATGGCCATGCGGTCGAAGCGCGCGATGGCGCCGCGGGCGTTGGCGTACTCGCCTTCGAGGTTGCCTTCGGGGTCAAACGGCGCGGTCTCGGCCCAGATCTTGTGCAGGATTTCGCGGTAGTACTCGTCCTTTGTGTACCAGGTTTCCGGCACGACCTGGCCGGTAGCAATCGGGATGCGCGCGCTGTTCTGCGCGTACTGCACCAGCCGGTAGTCCAGCGCCGGGGCCAGCTTGCCGTCGGCCACGGGCGAGCTTGCCGCCAGCCCGGGCAGGATCGGCAACAGGTAGCGGATCGCCGCGTGCAGGCGCCCGAACTCCTCGTCGTCGGCGAAGGGCAGGTTGATGTGTGTGCTTTGCAGGTTGGACCAGCCGTGGCCGCGGCAGTCGAAGATGCGGTTGTAGGTCTCGTAAACGGCGTTGTACTCGTGCGGCCAGATTTTGGTTTCGGTCATCGGGTCGAAGAACGGGTGCATGCCGGTCGGCAGCAGGCGCGCGTCCCACTGCTCCAGGATGCGGTTGACCTCGATGACCTGATCCTGGAACAGCTCCGGCAACGGGTCCAGCGACGGGGCCGGGCCGTTGGTCTTGAACTCGACCACGTGCAGCACCAGCTCGTTCGACCATGCGGCCGCGCCGGCCTCGTAGTCGGCGGTGTAGTCGCCGGTGACGTGTTTAAGAAGCTCGTCGGCGATCGGGCGCACCATCAGAGTGTTGCGGTCCACGATCATGTACTCGAGCTCGATGCCGTAGCCCTGCCAGAGATGGAGCGTCATGGGCGCACCCCACGCTGTTGTCCGGCAATGAACAGCGAATGACCAATAACCAATAACCAATAACCAATTGATCGGCGCCGGATCGACGTACTGGAAAATTGGTATTTGGCTATTGGTAATTGGTTATTTGCTGTTGCCCGCTTCGCTGTTGCCCGCTTCGTTGTTGCCGTCATGACCCTGCTCCCGTGCCGTTGCGGACGGCCTCGATCCGTTTCAGGAACACCCCGGCAATTCGACTCCAGAGTTCTTCCTTCAGCACCGCGTCCTCGTAGCCCGCGTCGAGGTTCGGGTTGTCGTTCACCTCGATCACGTGCGGCTTGCCGTTGACTTCTTTCAAGTCAACGCCGTACAGGCCGCGGCCGATCAGCTTGGTTGCCTTCACGGCGGTTTCGACGATCCGTTTCGGGGCCTCTTCGATGGCGATGGTCTCGACCTTGCCGAAGCTGGAGCCCTTCTCGCCGTGCTTTGCGATCTGCCAGTGGCGCGCGGCCATGTGGTAACGGCAGGCGTACAGGGCCTCGCCGTCGAGCACGCCAATGCGCCAGTCGTACTCCGTCGGCATCCACTCCTGGGCGATCACGAGGTCAGAATCCTTGAGCATCGTCTCGATGACGGACTTCAGTTGGCCGACGTCGGCAGCCTTCATGACGCCCTGGCTGAACGCGCCGTCCGGGCGTTTCAGCACGCAGGGCAAGCCCAGGTGGATGATCACGTCGTCAAGGTTGTCCTCGTGGGCGATCAGCGTGCGCGGCGCGGGGATGCCGGCGTGGTCCAGCAGCTCGGCCAGGTAGACCTTGTTCGTGCAGCGCAGGATGCTGATCGGGTCGTCGATTACGACGAGGCCCAGGTTCGCGGCGCGGCGTGAAAACCGGTACGTGTGGTGATTGACCGAGGTGGTTTCGCGGATGAACAGCGCGTCGAA
>JAGQRI010000238.1 GCA_020425515.1 Planctomycetota bacterium
AAGCCGAATGTGATCAGCGTCGTCAGCAGCGACAGCTTCACCGAACGCCAGAAGATCGACAGGTGGGCGTCGGCGAGATGCACCGTCTCATCGAAGATGTCGACGGAGAAGAAGATCTTGAACCAGGCGTCCAGCGTCGGCTTCCAGATCACCCCGCCGTAGTCGCCCGGATGCAGGAAGGAATAGACGAGCACGATCAGCAGCGGCCCGCTGGCGCCGATCAGCAGCAGCACGATCGCGGGCAGCGAAAGCAACCAGTTGCGATGCAGGCGCTGGGCGTTGGCGGCCGCCTCGTAGCCGCCCGGCGGATCGACTTGCGCTTTTCCCGCCATCAGTCGGCCAGGACCTGGGCGGCGCCATCGTCGAAGCGCACGCCGGCGCGCATGCCCTTCTCGTAACCCGGGCCGCCGCTGACCTTGTTCTGCAGGCGTGCAACGAGGCGTTCGCCGCCGTCGAGTTCAAGGTGGCAGTGGGTGTCGGTGCCGAAGTAAACCGAATCCGTGACCGTTGCCGCGAGCGTGCCGCTGGTGCCGAACTGCTCGAGCCTGACGTGCTCGGGACGCACGGCGAAGGTGACGCTGCCTTCCGGCTTGCCCGAAAGCGAATGCGCGGTGACCATGTCGCCACTCGGCATCCTGATCTCAACGCTGTTGCCGCGCACGTTGTGGACGGTGCCCTCGAAGAAATTCGATTCCCCGATGAAGCTGGCAACGAACCGGCCTGCGGGGTGGTTGTAGATCTCTTCCGGCGATCCGATCTGCAGGATGCGGCCGGCGCTCATCACCGCGATACGGTCGGACATCGTGAGCGCTTCTTCCTGGTCGTGGGNNCGAAGATGAAGGTGATGCCGGTCTCGGTCTGCAACCGCTTGAGCTCGATCTGCATTTCCTTGCGCAGCTTCAGGTCGAGCGCGGACAGCGGCTCGTCGAGCAACAGGACCTTCGGCCTTGGAGCCAGGGCGCGGGCAAGCGCGACACGCTGCTGCTGACCGCCGGAAATCTGGCTCGTGGCGCGGTTCGCCAATTGCTCCATGCGCACCAGCGCCAGCATCCGCGCTACCGTGTCGGAAATTTCCTTGCGGGGCCGGCCGAGCATTTCGAGGCCGAAGGCGACGTTCTGGGCCACCGTCAGGTGCGGGAACAGCGCGTAGCTCTGAAAAACCGTGTTGACAGGGCGCCTGTTCGGCGGTTCAGCCGTGATGTCCTCCCCGTCGAGGAAGATCGAGCCGCGCGTCGGAGATTCGAAGCCGGCGACAAGCCGCAGGAGCGTCGTCTTTCCGCACCCCGACGGGCCCAGCAGCGTGAAAAACTCGTTCGTCCGGATATCGAGCGACACATCGTCGAGCGCGCGCACTTCGTTGCTTCCGGAGCCGAATATCTTCGACACCCCGCGCGCGGCTACCGCTACGCTCGCCTTGCCGTTTGCCAAGACTGTCCCCTTCTTTGCCGGCTCAGACCGGTTTTTCGGGGAGCATAGGCAATACCTGTGGCACTTTCCAGTGTGCACATGGTCAGCGCTAGCCCGGATGCCTGTTTTCCGGCTGCCTGCGTCGACCGCGGCCGAGGACGTTGTTGGCGATGGCCACTTCGCTGCGTCGGCGCCAGCGGCGCATCAGCGCGAAGTCTATCGACAGGACCACGATTCCGGCTGGCAGCATCCAGAATCCGAGAACCGGCAGAAAGCCAAGAAATCCCGCTGCGATGAGCGCAACGCCTAGGCCGATGCGCAGGATACGGGTGCCAGGTACGGGAATGCGGCGACTCCCGAGCCTGATCGTGGGCACCGACTGCTGGTCGTCCGCACTCTCGCGGTTTTCCTCTGACTTCGGCTGCATTGACGGCTCCTGTCGTGACGGTGACGCCGAGCCCCCTGTGGACGGGTAGATATGCATCGCTGGCGTGCGCGAAAAGGTTTGCAAACGCGATTCACTCTGGTATTACCCCGGCCTCGATTTCATGTTCCCCGGTAGCTCAGTTGGTAGAGCAAGCGGCTGTTAACCGCTGGGTCGCTGGTTCGAGTCCGGCCCGGGGAGCCAAGTTCGGAGAGGCCCGCAGCGGTTGACGTTGCGGGCCTTTTCCATATGTGCAGGGTGGCGCGGGATACGCGCGTAGACGTGCCCAGCTCCTGTCGAGGCATCCATTGACCAAGCCCCCCTCGCCCGTCCTCGTGTGGTTTCGCGACGATCTGCGAACCGCCGACAATCCGGCGCTTTGCGCGGCGGCTGAGAGGGGCGTTCCGATCATCACCGTCTTCGTGCTGGATGAGGCGACGCCGGGTCTTCGGCGGCTCGGCGGGGCGTCGCGCTGGTGGCTTCATCACAGCCTTGCTGGCCTCCGCGCAGGATTGGCGAAACATGGCGTGCCGCTGCTTTTGAGACGCGGGCCTGCGGCGGATGTGCTGGCGGCGCTTGCACGAGAGACTGGCGCTGCAAGCGTTCACTGGAACCGCCGCTACAGCCCCGGTGAAATCGCGGCGGACACGGCAACGAAGGCGGCGTTGACACAGGCTGGCGTCGCGGTCACCAGCCACGCGGGAAACCTGCTGTTCGAACCGTGGACGATCCGGACCGGCGCCGGCGGTCCCTTTCGCGTCTTCACGCCATTCTGGAAGGCATGCCTGGCGGCTGGCTGGCAGCCGCCATTGAGGGAAAACCCGGAATTGCGAGGCGGCGAAACGTCCGTCACCAGTGACGCCCTCGGTGACTGGGGCCTGTTGCCGCGCAGCCCGGACTGGGCAGCGGGCTTCCCGGCGCATTGGACGCCGGGCGAACAAGGGGCGCGCGCGCGACTGGAGGAATTCATCACGGACGGCCTGAGCGGCTACGCCAGCCTGCGCGACCGGCCCGACCGGCCGCATACATCGCGGCTTTCCGCGCACCTGCGGTTTGGCGAAGTCAGCGCGCGGACGGTTGCCGCCGCGATATGCCAGGCTCGCGATACGGGTGCGGCAAACGAACGGGACGCCGACAAGTTCCTTTCCGAACTGGGCTGGCGGGAATTCTCCCACCACCTGCTGTATCACTTCCCCACCCTGCCCCATGACAATCTGCAGCCGAAATTCGTTGCCTTCGCGTGGCGCGAAGACCCGAAAGGCCTGGAGGCGTGGCAGAAAGGCCTGACCGGGTACCCGATCGTCGACGCCGGCATGCGCGAGCTGTGGCGGACGGGCACGATGCACAACCGGGTGCGGATGGTCGTCGCTTCCTTCCTCATCAAGGACCTGCTGGTCGACTGGCGGCAGGGCGAGGCGTGGTTCTGGGACACGCTCGTCGACGCGGACCACGCCAACAACGCGGCGAGCTGGCAGTGGGTGGCCGGGTCCGGTGCCGATGCGGCGCCCTTCTTCCGCATCTTCAATCCCGTCCTGCAGGGCGAGAAGCACGATCCGGATGGCGCTTACGTGCGCACCCACGTGCCGGAACTTGCACGATTGCCTGCGAAATACATCCACCGCCCGTGGGAAGCTCCCTCATCGACACTGTTCGAAGCCGGCATCGAACTGGGCGCCACCTACCCGCACAGGATTGTCGACCACGCGATGGCGCGGGACAGGGCGCTGGAGGCCTTCAAGGCGACGCGGGGCTGAACCGGCGCCCTGTCTGGCGCGCATCCCGCGGGCGTTCACGAAGGATTGCCCGCTCGTTGGCGCGTCCGCCTTGCTGCGAGGTGCCCGCGTGGCTAGCGTTGTCGCCATCGGCACAAGTGAAGACGACGGGGGGAAGCGCGTGAACTTTCGGGACGGCATCGTCGATGCGATCGGCAACACACCCCTGATCCGGCTGAAGAAGGTGTCGGAGGAAACCGGCTGCACGATCCTCGGCAAGGCGGAATTCCTCAATCCGGGACAGTCGGTGAAGGATCGCGCGGCTCTCGCGATCATCAAGGACGCGGTCGCGCGCGGGGCGCTGGCGCCGGGCGGCGTGATCGTCGAGGGAACCGCCGGCAA
>JAGQRI010000239.1 GCA_020425515.1 Planctomycetota bacterium
GGCTCGCCGATCCCTGTCAGCACCTTGATGACTTCCAACGCCTGCAGCGTGCCCATGATTCCCGGCAGCACGCCCAGCACGCCGCCCTCGGCGCAGCTCGGCACCATGCCCGGCGGGGGCGGGTCCGGGTAAAGGCAGCGGTAGCAGGGGCCGTCTTCGAGGCCAAAGACGGTGGCCTGGCCGTCGAAGCGGAAAATACTGGCGTAGACGTTGACCTTGCCTTCGAGCACGCAGGCGTCGTTGACCAGGTAGCGCGTGGGGAAGTTGTCGGTGCCGTCCGCGACGACGTCGTAGTCCTTGATGATCTCGCGCGCGTTGGCGCTGCTCAGCGCGGTCTCGTGAATCCTCACGTTCACGTGCGGGTTCAGGTCCTTGATGCGATTTGCCGCGCTGACCACCTTGCGCTCGCCGATCGTGTTCTGCCCGTGGATGATCTGGCGTTGCAGGTTTGACACGTCAACGACGTCGAAGTCCACGATGCCGATCGTGCCCACGCCCGCGGCCGCCAGGTACATCGCCATCGGCGAGCCCAGCCCGCCCGCGCCGACGCACAGCACTTTGGACGCCTTCAGCTTCTCCTGCCCGGCCTTGCCGAACTCCGGCAGAATCAAATGCCGCGCGTAGCGTTGCAGCTCTTCCTTGTTAAGTACCTCACCGCTCATGCCTGAATCCTCAATACCCACGGCCCGTGGAGGCATGATCCTAACGCCCGCGTTGGCGTGTGCAATCCGGAGCACATAGCCGCGACCGCCAGGGAGCGGCCGCGGCTATGTTCGGTCGCGGCTCCGCCTACTGCGGTGGCTGCGGCAGGATGGCTTGCGTGGCGCGGCTGTAGCCGTCCACGTTGCGCATCTGGATGCCGAGGATGTGCGCGACGGTCGGGCTGACGTCCGTGATGCTGTGCCCGCCGAGGGAGCCGCCCATCGCCAGCGCCTGCCCGCCGAGGAAGAAGCTGTGCTTGCTGTCCTCCGGGTACAGGCTGCCGTGGTTGGCCTTGTTGCCGCCACCAAAAGCGAAACCGTCGCGCCACTTGGGCAACAGAATGATGTCGACGCTGCGGTCGGCATCGTTCAACGCGTTCAGGCGCTCGATCGCATTTGCATAGTTGACGTTCAGTACCGTCAGCGGGCACAGGTTGCCCCATGTGGAGAACGGCGTGTAGCCGCTGGTTGAGGTGGTCAGAGTCTCGACGTGGTAGGTCAACTTGAAATCACCGCTGCTGCTGGTGACGGTCTGCGGCGTCGTCGGCAGACCCGCTGCAGTACTGAAGCCGGCCAGCGCCGTGCCCATGCTGTCCCAGTACAGGCCGTCGTCGTCTTCGCCGTAGGCCTCGACATTCAAGTCCATACCGGGATAGACGTCAGCCTCGAACTGCATGTTCAGTGGCACGGTATCGCCGTCGTTGACAGAGAATTCGCCGAGGCGCGAGAATACGTGCCCGTTGATCTTCAGGTCGAACCACACCTCACCCGCCCCGATCGTGTCGTTGTCGTCGACAATGTACGCGCTGTCGAAATGCACGCGCACGCGCGTCGGACGCACTACCTGGTAGGCCTGGCCGAACCCCTGGCGCACCAGCACGTCTTCAATTCCGTCCTGGTTGAGCTGGAAGAACTCGCCGCTCGCGCGGTGCCTGCCGATGCTGCCGAGCACCGGGATCACGTCGTCGTTCCAGCGCGGGGCGTCCTGCCAACTGTTGGTGCCCATGTTCTTGAGCATGATATGCGCCAGCCCGCCGTTCAGCCCGGCGAAGCAATCGAAAGCCGTCTCGCCCGGTTTGTCGTAGCAGTCGTTGTAGTGGGTGTCCTCGAGTACGTCCTCCATTTCGTTGTCGAAACCGGTCGGGTCGAGTTCGAAATTGTGGGCGTCGTCGTCGTACATGTCGCGCATGCCGTGATCGCTGGTGACGACCCAGACGGTGTTGCCCATCAGCCCGAGCGACTGGTACTGCGCCTCCAGCCGGGCAAGTTGCGGGTCGATCACCTGTTCCAGGTAATCGAGCTGGCTGTTGCCGGCCCCCATCGGGCTGAGCGTCACGCCGCCGACGTTGCCGGTGCCGTGCACTTCGTGGTCGAGCCCGGGAAGGTAGACGGTCAGCAGGTCGGGCGTGTCCTGGCCGTTGAGGCGGTTCAGCGCCTTGTCGACCATGATGCCGTCGTAGGTACGCGCGTCGGTCAGGTAGGTCGCGAGGTCGGTGAGCGACGGATAGATGTACTCCGCGCCCTTGTAGTACATGTGTCCGACGCTGACGCCGTAGCGGCCGCTGGCGCTCATCTGCTCATAAAGCGTCTGGCACTTCAGCGCGCGGTTGGCAAGCCCGTCGTTGTTGTAGACGTCGGCCACCTGCGTGACGGTCCAGGTTTCGCCGGTGAAGCTGCGCACGAACTCGCCCTGGCGGTCGAAGAACATATTGCCGGTCAACCCGTTATGGTTGGGGTTGCACCCGGTCATCATCGCCGCGTGGTTCGCGAAGGTCACGCTGGGCGCGACGGTGAGGCTCTGGTCGAAATGCCCGCGCGTGCCGAACAGGCGCTTCAACGCGCTGTTCGTGCCGGCCATGTTGTCTACGTAGTAGTTCAGAGCGTCCGGGCGCAGCCCGTCGATCACCAGCATCATCACGCGGTAGGGCTCAACGGGCGCCTGCACCAGGTTGCCGTACAGGTCGCTGTATTTGCCCAGCGCGATCGTCCCGCCGTTGCCGCCGTTGGGACCGATGATGTAGGTGTCGTTGACGTTGATGCCGGCCTGGGCGTAGGCGGTGATGTCGGTGTCCGCGTTGCCGAAAGCCAGGTTGAAATCCGCGCCGGCCGCGGTCATGTCGTTCAGCTTGTCGCGTTTGTAGTCGCTGGCGGTAGTCCCGCTGGCGATCCCGGCGCCGCTGTAGGTGTAGACCTGCCCCAGCGGGAAACCCTTGCGCTGCAGCCATACGCGGCTGGCGTCAGAAAGCCAGTACGGGCGCGCGGTCATGTAGACGATGTCGTAGCCCTGCTTCGCGAGTTGCGCGGCGACCTTGTTGGCGTTGTCGTACATGGTGGGCACGTTGTTGAGGTCGAGAAAGTCGCCGAGGTACTGGCTGATCACCTGCTCGTCGTTGATGGTCAGCGTGCCGTCGATGTCGAACACCGCGCAGGGCGTGACCTGGTCGATCACACGCACCAGCATGTCGGCCTTCGTCAGGTCGCCATACACCACCATGCGCACGAAGTACGTACCCGCCGAGCCCATGCCCCCGGGATAGTTGAAGTACACGCGACCGTCGTTGTTGGTCTGGCCGTCGGTCACGTACTGCCATTGGGTACCCGCATCGGCCTTGCGGTAGTACAGGCCGATATCCTCACCTTCGAGGTCCTTGCGGATGTCGCCGTAGTGGAACTTGCCCTCGATGGTGGCGCTCGTCGTCGCGCCCTGTGCGAGGAACAGGTCGTAGCCGTTGTGGTGCGGTTTGAAGTCGGCGACGGTGCCGCTGAGCGAATTGTTCCAGGCGCGCGGCGCAGGGAAGACGAAGTCGTCGTCGTACTCGTTCCAGCGCAGAAGCTGTGTGCCCTGCGTCGGCCCAGTGGCATGCGAATTGGCAGTTCCCGTGGTCGCCGCGCCGCCGCCGCTGTCGTCACACGAAGCTACCAAAAGGAAGAAACAGATCACCGACGCGATCGTCAGCGTGGTCTTGAACCCGTTCATGTCCGCATCCTCAAATATTCGATGGCCCGTACACGACGGGCCGGCAATAGAGTCTTTACAGCAGTCCGAATTGGGGCAGGAAGATAGCGACGGCTCACGCTTGAAGAATGAACAGTTCAATCAATGTTTGATTGCCGCCTGATTAAGACGCGCAAACCCTGACGGCGGATGATTTTCCGGCGGGTCAGGGCTACACTCGCGCGAGGAGGACTTGCCATGTCAAGACTGGCGATCATCGGCGGCGGCTTCATGGGAAGCGCGCTGGCCGAGGGTTTGATTGACTCGGGCTGGAACCGCGACGGCATCGTGATTGCCGAGCTGCGCAGCTCGCGCCGCGACTTCATCACCCAGCAGCTGCGCGTGCCGACTACCGACAACGCCGCCGAGGCAGTAACGGAGGCACACACCGTGCTGTTCGCAATCAAGCCGCAGCAGATTCACGACACGCTGCAGCACGTCAAGGACGCCTTCCTGCCGAGCAAGCTGGCGATCAGCATCTGCGCCGGCGTGACCATCGCGACCTTCGAGCGCGAGCTGGGCGCCGTGCCGGTGATCCGCACCATGCCCAACACGCCGGCCGCGATCGGCATGGGCGTCACGGCGCTCGCCCGCGGACAGTACGCCACGGACCAGCACCTGGCCGACGCGCTGAACATCCTGAGTACCGTCGGCAAAGTCGTCGTCGTCAACGAGGATCAGATGGACGCGGTCACGGCCGTCAGCGGCACCGGCCCGGCCTACGTGTTCTACCTGGCGGAAGGGCTGATCGACGCCGCCATGGAACTTGGCCTGAGCAAACAGCAGGCTTACACACTGGTCTACCAGACGTTCCGCGGCGCCTCGACGCTGCTCGCCCACGACGGCGCCGGTCCGATGGAGCTGCGCTCCCGCGTGACCAGCCCGGGCGGCACCACCCACGCGGCCATCACCCACCTGGAAGACAAACAGTGGAAGGACCTGTTCAAGCAGGCAGTTACGGCGGCCCGCAACCGCGCCGTTGAACTGGGTCGGGGGTAGGCCACGAAAACACAAAAACACCAAATGGCACCTCGGCCTGAATCTTCCGCGCGTTGAATCCAGCGTGCTGCTTTTGTGCTTTCGTGTTTTTGTGGTTCAATCCAGCCATGAACGACCTCCCCAAAGAGCTGATCGAGGCGCTTCGCAAGGCGAAGAAGGTTGCCGTGTTGACCGGTGCGGGGATCAGCGCCGAGTCGAAGATCCCCACTTTCCGCGACGCCATGACCGGGTTGTGGGCCAGTTTCAGCCCCGAAGAACTTGCCACGCCCGAGGCTTTCGCGCGCAACCCGAAGATGGTCTGGGACTGGTACGCCTTTCGCCGCGAGATGTGCGCGAAGGCCCTGCCCAATCCCGGGCACCTGGCACTGGCCGAGATGGAAAAACACTTCGAGCAATTCACACTCACCACACAGAACGTGGACGGGCTGCACCAGCGCGCCGGCAGCCGGCGCGTGTTCGAATTGCACGGCAGCATCGCCCGCGTGAAATGTGCCGACACCGGTCGCCTGCTGGGAGGCGAAATCCCCGAATGCGACGAGCCGCCGCCATTACACCCGGAAACCGGCGGCATGCTGCGACCGGATGTCGTCTGGTTCGGCGAAGCATTGCCCGAGCAGGCGCTGCTTGAATCCGCCCAGGCCGCCATCGAAGCCGACGTCTACTTCACTATCGGCACCAGCGCCCTGGTCTACCCGGCCGCGGGGTTGCCGATCGAGGCCGGACGCGCCGGCGCGGTGGTGGTGGAGATCAACCCGATTGAAACGCCGTTCACGCAGTTGGCGACCTTCAGCCTGCGCGGCAAGTCAGGCGAGGTGCTGCCTGCGATCGTCGAAGCACTACGGTAAACCAATCCAAGCCCGCCAGGGCTTGGGTCATGGCTCGCCAGGTGTTTCATTGCTTCCCGGTTTCGGCCCGACCCCAGTCTTCGCGGACTGGGCTTGGACCTGCCGGGTGTGCAACCGCGAGAGCAGCAGCAACGCCGTGATCGCGCCGACCATGCACAGGAACATGTCCCACTGCGTGTCCCAGGGATCACCCTGGGTGCCGAGGAACGCATCGGCGCCCTGGCCCATGGCGACGGCCGCCCACCACTCGAGCATCTCGTAGAAGGCGCTGAACGCGAGCGGAATGCTGATGCAGATGACGAACAACCACCCGCCCGGTTTCAGCGGCGACTTGCGAAGCAGCACCTCCCGCGCGGCAATGGCGGGTACAAAACCCTGCGCAAGGTGGCCGAGCCGGTCGTAGTGGTTGCGCTCGAGCCCAAGCAGGTCGCGCACCCAGAAACCCGGCGGCACCTCGGCATAAGTGTAGTGCCCGCCCAGCATCAGGATACAGGCGTGCAGAAAGATCAGCCGGTAAAGCAGCGGGGTTAGAGGGAAGCGTTTGAAGGTCAACAGCAGCAGCGGCACGACCAGCATCACCGGCAGGGTTTCCATCACCCAGGTGGCGCGGTCCTTCGGCGCGATGCCGCTGACCAGCAGCGCGACCAAAGTCAGCGCCAGCAGCACCCAGTGTTCGATGCGGGGATTAGCGGTCATCCGCAATGTCTAACCAGCGCGGGATCAGTCGGGAGAGCGCAAAGGCAATGGCAAAAACGAGCACCATGTCGATCAGGTTCGCCCACACGTTCCACAGCACATCCAGCTTGTTCATCACGACGAATGAGATCACGCTGAGCAGCATCATGATGCCCCAGAACAGGGCACGAGTGATCTTCCGGTACACGCTCGGTGAACTCATAAACACAGCATAACGAGAAAGCGAAATTTGTGTGTACCCGGGTTAGACTGCCCCGATGTTTGACGTCATCCCGCAAATCATGGCGCAGGCAAAGCGCGGCATCTGCCCGACCTGCGGCGCGCCAATGCAACTCGCCGAGGCCGGGCAGGAGACGCGCTGCGACTTCTGCGGCGGGCAGTCGCACCTGAAATTCACCCTGCGCGCCCTTGAGCCGGACGCGGCGAAGCTCGAGAAAGCCACGATCAAGGGCGCCACGCGCTGGCTCAGCAAGCAGGCAAAGTACGAGGACTGCACCTGCCCCGGCTGCGGCGCGACCTTTGCCGTAGACGCCGCGCAGAGCATCCAGACCTGCAAGTACTGCGGCGCGCAAAGCAAGCTGGAATCACGGCTGGTGCCCATCACCACAGACGACGTCCCGGAACCCGCGGAACGCACCGAACTCGATTTTGAAAACCAGCGTCGCGACCGGCTCGACTACCCGTGGGACGTCGGAACCGAACAACTGATCTGGCGCGTACTCAATGAACCGGAGTCGCTGCCGCGCCTGTCGCTCGCTATGAAGTTCCAGCGCTGGGCCTACATCAACCACACCGCCGCGCACTTCCTGCCCTGGCTGTTGCAGCAGATCCAGCGTGACGAACCGGCCGTCGCCTTCGCGGCCGCGGACGCCGTCGGCAAGCTGCTCTGCGAAGGCGACCCGACGCTGTGGCCGGGCGTGATCCAGGCCTGCCGCGGATCGGTGTTCGACGTCAACGCCAAGGCCTGCGTGTTGCACGAGCTGGGGTTGGGCAAGGGCGTGTGCGTGAAGACGCTGATCGACACGGCCGAGTACGCGGCCTCGCGCGGCGCCAATGAGTACGCCTGCAACGCGCTCTGGGCCGTGAATACGCTGATCGGACGCAACTTCGACGAGCACGCAACCATCGCGCAGGTCGTCCTGTACCGCATGTTCTACGTGACCGGCCCGGTGCTGGGCTGGGCGCTGTACACCATGCGCGAGAGCTATCTGCGCGGGCGCTACCCGGTTGCTCTGCTTGTGCAGGCTATCGACGAAATCGGAACCGAGCGCCCTGAGTTGGTGCAGCACCTGCTGGATTGCGTCTACGCAGCGCCGCCGGAAAACACCGACGAGTTCAAGCAGCGCCTGGACCTGATCCGCAACGCCCAGACCTGGGGCGGGCGAGCGGCCGGCTTCGAGCTGATCCGCGGTGCCGTAGACGACAACGCGGCGATGAAGGATCTGGTCGAGCTGATCGATGCCGACCTCGACCACCCGGATGCGGGCGAGGCGTCTGAATCCGCGCTGTACAGGCTGGTCACGGACGGCAAGCAAACACACCCGGCTCTCGACACGCTGGTGAAGAAACGCGGCGAAGGATTGAGCTACCGGGTCAAACGCGAATACATCCGCCGCAACCCGGAAACGAAATTGCTGGACACAAGCCAGCGCTACAACTGGCAGAGCGATCCAAAGCGCGGGTTCGACCCCGAAATGCAGAAGCTGGTGGACGAATGGAGAGAGCTGATCCGCGACTCCGTGGACGCCTACCGCAAGTCCAGGGACGCCTGCAAAGAGCTGCGCAACGAGGCCGACAAATTGGACGTGCCTGTATTCCTGCGCGAAGAGCCGGCCACGTTGCCCTTCGGCGAAGAGTATCAGAACAACCAGCGCGAAAAGCAGCAGGAAGAAGAACGCCGCGACAACCAGCAATCCGAAATGGAACGCCTGCAAAGCGAGTACACCCGGCGCATCCAGGAGCTGTCAGAGAAAATGATGGCCAACATGCAGGACCAGAAGCTCGTCCAGGAATGCACGGCCGAAATGACCCGCCTCGGCGCCCAACTCCAGCAGGACATGCAGAAACTGATGGGGGCCTGAGCGGGGTTTACTCGGCGCCCTCCATCGCCGATGCTGTAGGTCTGCCCCTGCCGGGAACCATCGCGCATGCTGTTTACGTCACCGGTCTTCCTGGTGTTCCTGCTGGTCGTGTTGCTTTTCAGCCGCCTGCCACTGAGTTGGAGTGTGCGCAAGGGCATCCTGCTGCTCGCCAGCTACTTCTTCTACGCAAGCTGGAACCCGCCGTTTGTGATCCTGTTGTGGGTCTCAACTCTCGTTGACTACTGCGTCGCACTCGGGATGGCCCGCAGCGAGAAGCCGAAAAGGCGCAAGGCGCTGCTGGTCGTCAGCATCGTTGTAAACCTGGGCATTCTCGGGGCGTTCAAATACGCGAACTTCCTGTCGCAGAGTTTTGCAGACATTGTCGGGCTGGCGGGCGGACAGGTCTCATTCACCACCTGGAACGTAGTCTTGCCCCTCGGAATCAGCTTCTACACATTCCAGACCATGAGCTACACGATCGACGTGTACCGCAAAAAGCTGACGCCGACTCGCAACCCGTTGGATTTCGCCCTCTACGTGACGTTCTTTCCGCAGTTGGTGGCCGGGCCGATCGTACGCGCGTCGGACTTTCTCTGGCAATTGAAAGAACCGCGCAAGGCAACGGGCCCCCAGATATGTTGGGGCGCGCTGCTTTTCATTCTGGGATTGTTCAAGAAAGCGTTCCTGGCGGATTCGGTGTTCGCACCCGTAGCCGACGGGGTATACGCCGTTGCCGCGGCACCGAATGCGTTGCAGGCCTGGGTAGGCACCTACGCCTTTGCCGGGCAGATCTACTGCGACTTCAGCGGCTACAGCGACATGGCCATCGCCTGCGCGCTGATGCTCGGCTTCCGGCTGCCGGACAACTTCCGCGCTCCCTATGGGGCGATCGGATTCTCGGACTTCTGGCGGCGCTGGCACATCAGCCTTTCAAGCTGGCTGCGCGACTATCTGTACATCCCCTTAGGCGGCAATCGCAAGGGACGCATCCGCACTCGCATCAACCTGTTGGTCACCATGCTGCTGGGCGGGCTGTGGCACGGCGCGGC
>JAGQRI010000240.1 GCA_020425515.1 Planctomycetota bacterium
CGTAGAAGTCGCCGGTGTCGAGCAGGTTCACGCCCGCGTCCAGCGCCGCATGGATGGTGGCGATGCTCTCGTCCTCGTCGGCCGGCCCGTAGAAATCCGACATACCCATGCAGCCCAATGCCAGCGGAAACACCTCGGGGCCGTCCTTGCCAAGCTTGCGTGTGTTCATCGTGTTCTCCCTTGTGCGGTTGAAGGCAGGGTAGGCATACTGGTTTCTATTGGAAAGCAGGCACCTGAAAGTGCTGTAGTATCCAAGTGGTAACTACTGTGTAGGAGGCAGGATGGCGACCGAATTAATTTCCGCAAAAGAAACCCTGCTGCGCGAAGTACTCGAGCGCGTGGGCGACAAATGGTCCCTGCTGGTGATCGAGGAACTGGATGAAGACGAGCCCGTGCGCTTTTCCGACCTGCGCCGCCAGGTGGGCGGCATCAGCCAGAAGATGCTGACCAAAACCCTGCGCCAACTCGAGCGCGACGGGCTGATCACGCGCAAGGTACACGCCGAGGTCCCGCCCCGCGTCGAGTACCGGCTGACGAGCCTCGGCTCCGGGCTGGGTGAAGCGCTGTGCAGCATGTGGTTCTGGGTCGAGGAACACATGAACGACGTCCAGCGCGCCCGCCGCAAGTACGACAAGGCCAATAGCTGACGTGGCATGGACGCCCTCGTCCATGTCCGCAGGGCATAGCCCGGCAGCCGTGACGCGCTGTGCCAGTCACACACAGGCGGGGGCGCCCATGCCACTTTCGACTGCACACAGGCGGGGGCGCCCGTGCCACGGCGCTTGTGCCGCCTGGCCCATGCGGATCGGCGAGGGATTCTGAATCGGTGTTCCGAGGGACGTATCGTCGCCCGTATCATGGTGACTCTTCACCACTCCGGGAGGCGACCATGTCCAAGCTGCCTGGTATCTCACTGCGACTTCTATTTGCCGCCGCACTGCTTGCGTGCTTCACGATCGCGCCGGCCTCACACGCCGAGCCCGCGGGCGCCGACGACGGCCCGGGCATCGCGATCCTGGCCTCCAGCGTGGACAACGGCGAAAGCGTCGAAGACCTGCTGTCCTTCGTGAAGGAAGCCCGCGTACGCGAAGTGGTGATCGACTGGGCCTGGATCACCCTGCACTGGGAGCACACGAAATTCGACCGCGTGAACGCGCTGGTCGAGAAACTGAAGGCCGAGAAGGTCCACGTCGCCGCCATGTACCGCCCGCGCTTCAAGGCGTTCCAGGCGAAGACCTACACCATCAAGGCGCAGGTGAACGCCGACGGGCAGTTGCCGGACGGGCGCGAAATCCTGTACGCCGACCCGGAAGCCCGCAAATGGGGCACCCAGTGGGCCGTCGATATCCTGACCAAATGCCCCGCCTTCGACGAAGTCGTTATCTACAACCCGAGCCAGTTCGACCAGAGCGAGGCCAGCAAGAACGCGCGCAAAAAGAACGCCGACTACGACAACGACAGCGTGCACAAGTTCCTTGAGGAAACCCGCAAGGCCATCCGCGAGGTCAAGCAGGACGCGAAGCTCGGGCTGGTGCGCCCGCCGGCCGAGTGGGCGTTCAAGCCGTTCCGCGACGTCGTCGACGTGGACCGCCCGTACGCGGTCGTGCGCGACGACACCGACTTCGACAAGAACATGGACGCCGCCCTGAACGTCATGTCTCAGACCAAGACCGCCGGCCCCGCGCTGGCGAAAATCACCTGGGGCGAAGACTACAAGGTCAGCGACGAGAAGCTGGCCGAGTTCATCAAAACCGCGCGCAAGAAGAAGCTGCGCTACTGCTTCTGGACCTTCGACACGACGTTCCTGGAAGGCAACTACGACCTCGACTCGCTGTGCAAGGCGGCCGGGCTCGACGCCGGGAAACTGAAGTCGATCATCCGCGACCTCGGCGGCAAGACCGATTTGAAATTCCCCGCCGAGGAGGTGCAGAAAGCCGTCGACGATGCGATGGACGAGCCGGGCTACACGGCGGTGCTGGAAGCGGTCAAGAAGTACGGCGAGCAGGTGATCGGGCCGATGACGAAGATCCTCGACGATACCGAGCGCAGCGTCGTCGACCGCTGGCGCGCGGCCGGCGCACTGGGGCAGACCAAATCGCCGAAGGCGCTGGAAGTCCTGCTGCGCAACAGCAAGGACAAGGAAGACATGGTGCGCTGGCTGTGCGCCGACGGCATCGGCTGGTGCGGCAAAGGCAGCAAGGAAGCCCGCGAGCGCCTGAAGGAAATGGGCGAGAACGACCCGGCCATGCGCAAGGACCAGAAGGGCGAAACGGTTTACTACGTGCGCGACACGGCGAAGCGGGCGCTGGCGAAGCTCAGCCAGCGCGAGCCGGGCGAGGAAGAAGCCTTCTTCAAGAACATGCCGTGGGCGGAAACGCTGGAGGATGCACTCGATCGGGCGAAGAAGGAAAACAAGCTCGTCGTCCTGTTCGTCAACCCGTTCGACAACCCGGCCTACGAGTGCGGCTACCGCGGCGCCGACAATTACGCGAAAGAACAACGCGCCAAGCAGAAAGACGAGCCGCGCCCGGACGTCGGGCAGGTCAAGGAACGCGCCATGCTCGCCGGCTTGCTGTGCGAGCCGCGCAACGCCGCGTTTGTCCGCCAACGTTGCGTCCTTGTGCGCATGCGCCTTCACTATCGCCACTGGACCGACGTCTACAACGACGAGCCGCACGCGTTGAAAGCCGTCGGCATGGACGACAAGAACGTCGGCGCCCCGGCCGTGCTGGCGATCTCGCCCGAAGGCAAGATCGTCGCCCACGCCCACGACATGACCATCTACTGCCCCGAGCTGTTCTGGAAGATCGCTGCCACGGCCATGGAAGCCTGCGAGCTCAGCACGCCCGAGCCACTGAAGCAGGCGCAGGACGCGCTGGCCAAAAACGACGGGCCGGAGAACTTCATCGCCCTGCTGAACGCGCAGCTCGACGCCGGCGAGCACAAGGACTTCCGCAAGCTCGCCGCTCTCGCGCCGAAAAAGGCAGCCGACGAAGCCACGCTGCTGCAGGCCGAGGCCGATCTGGTGGAAGGCAACGCACAGTCTGCGTTCGACAGGCTGGAAAACTTCAAGGCACCCAATGATCGGTTCCATGCGCGCAAGAACGCACTGCTGGCAGAGGCGCTGGTGCGGCTCGGGCGCCCGGAAGAAGCTGACGGACTGTATCGTGCGACTGTGCACGGCACGCTCCCCATGGACGGCGTTCTCTGGCGTCTGCTTTTCTTCGATTGCCTTGCCAAGGACCGTTTGGGCAAAACGGAAGGACGCTCCGAAATGCCTGGCGGCAGCTGGGCCGACGAAGAAGACCCCTGGTGCGTGCGCGCCCTGATGTACCACCAGCCCAACGGGCCGAACCCGGATGAATGGTGCCGCTTCACTGACCTGCC
>JAGQRI010000241.1 GCA_020425515.1 Planctomycetota bacterium
AACTGCATGCCCTCGACCACGTCGACCTGGGTTTCGCTGGTCTTGCTTTCGTCGACGGTGATCACGCCGTCCTTGCCGACCTTTTCCTGCGCGTCGGCGATGATCTTGCCCACGCGCGGGTCGTTGTTGGCCGCGATGGTCGCCACGTAGGCGACTTCCTTCTTGCCCTCGACCGGGCGTGCCATCTTGTCGAGCTGTCCGACCGTGTGGTCAACGGCCTGCTTGATGCCGCGGTAGATGGCGGTGGCGTTGCGCCCGGCGATCACGTGGCGCAGCCCTTCGCTGTATACCGCGTGCGCGAGCAGCGTCGCGGTGGTGGTGCCGTCGCCGGCGACGTCGCTGGTCTTGCTGGCGACCTGCTTCACCATCTGCGCGGCGCAGTTTTCGTACGGGTCGTTGAGTTCGATTTCTTCGGCGACCGTGACGCCGTCCTTGGTGATGTTCGGCGCGCCCCAGCCCTTGTCGAGGACGGCCGTGCGCCCCTTGGGACCGAGCGTCGAGACAACCGCTTTGGCCAGCTTCTCGATGCCTTTCGCGAGCTTCTCACGCGCATCGACGTCAAAGATGATCTGCTTGGCAGCCATGTATCAGCCTCTCATTCGAATGGACAATTCCGTCGAGCCCCCGTGTGCAAACACGGTGCCAACGCGGGGTCAGGCATAGGCACCTGAACCGGCAACGTATCACACACGTTTGTAAGGACTTACGCGTCGGTGCAAGAAAGCACAGAGCGATGCTCCGCCAAACTGACAGCCGCCCGTTCGCTGCATTCCAGTGCCTGCCCGTTTGGCAGAAGTTCAGGAAGCGCATCCAAAATACATCATTGCGCAATCGCTCTCGTCCGTATCATGGTTGAAGCAACAGAGTTACGGAGACAACGCATGACACGCCTGCTGCTCGCATTTGCACTGTTTTGCCCCGCCTTGATGGCTCAACAGGCCACGGTCTCGAGCATCTTCAAGGACCCGGTGGTGGGCAAGATCACCAAGCTGGACGTCCAGGGACGGCTCGAAATCGAGGTCAAGGGCAGCGACGTGCCTGAGCGCATCGCGCTTGACGAAACCGAAGAGGTCACCTTTGGGCACAAGGGCGACGAGCGCAAGCCGGATGAATCGCCGTTGCGCGTCTACCTGGTGAACGGCGACGTGCTGCACGGCGCGCCCGGCGAGACACCCGCGGACGACGACGAGATATTCGTGCTGAAGGGTACGCGTTTCGGGACGCTCAACATCGACGTGGACTCGGTCAAGCGCATTGAGGTGGTCCGCAACGTCGAGCCCAACATCCTGCCCGAGCCCGAGAAAGAGCACGATGTCGCCTACTTCGCCGCCAACGAGAACTCGCCCGCGCAGACCGACCCGTCGTCGGAGCTGGTCCGGATCGTGAAGGACGGCGTCTACCTGTACAACGACATCCTCGACGGCGAGAAATTCGAGGGCAAGAAGTACGCCTGGAACCGCCTGCGCGGCGTGGTCTGCTACCGCGGCGACTACGAGGCCTACGACAAGCTGCTGGGCATCTGCACCCTGCGCGACGGCAGCGTGCTGCGCGGCGTGATCAAGAGTTGGGGCGACGCCAAGCTGACCATCCACCACGTTGAACTGGACGCCGACATCACGCTGGAAGAGAGTTCGCTGATCAGCGTGACCATGAAGAACGGTCGCTACATGTACCTGAGCGACATGGAATTCGGCGACGAGCCCGAAGAGCGCCCCTACTACCTGCCGAGCGACTTCAAGTACGCCGACTACCTGTTCAAGGTGCGCCGCGACCACGCCCAGGGCGGCGGCCCGCTCAGCATCCGCGGCAAGGTATACGCCAAGGGTCTGGGCGTGCATGCGCTCAGCAAGATCACCTACAACCTGAACCGCGGCTACAAGCGCTTCCTGGCGGACATCGGCATCGACGACAGCGCGGGGCAGAAGGGCAGCGTCGAATTCAAGGTCTACGCCGACGGCAAGCTGGTGTACGAGTCCGGCGTACTGCGCGGCACGGCGCCCGTGAAACACCTCGACATCGACGTGCTGAACGTCAGCAAGCTGGTGCTGGAAGTCACCGCCGGCGGCGACGACGACCAGCTCGACCGCGCCAACTGGGCCAACGCCAAGGTTGTACGCTAGGCCTGACTTTTAGCCTCGCGCAGAGTTCGCTTAGGACGCAGAGAGTGTGATTTACCTCTGTGCTCTCCGCGATCTCCGCGCGAGGTTTCTCTTTCAGCGCAACTCTTTTGACAGCGCAGTTTCCGCGTGAGATCGGCGCCCTGTCAGCGACCACTGCTGATACCGATCCTGAGCGAGCGTTGACCCATGAATGACAGACGCATTCCCCTCATTGCCGGGCTGGTGGTTCTGCTGCTGGCCGGTCTTGCCGTCGGGCTGACCATCTTCAACAACCCGGACACAGGCACGAACACGCCGCGCGTCGCGGTGGACGGCGACCCGCTGGAAGGTTCCGCCGACAACAAGGCCGACGCGGGCAGCGACAACATTGAGAAGACCAAGCCCAAGCCGCCAGGTAAGGCGGACGGGAAGCCCGAAGACAAACCCACGCCGAAACCGGTCATCAAGATCAAGGTGAAGGCTGGCATCAGCGGCGTCGCGCTCAACTACGCCGACGACCCGGTGGAGGGCGCTACGCTGACGCTGCTGCCGGAAGACACCGCCGACACAACCGGCCCCACCGCCGTAACCGACGCCGACGGCAAGTTCCGCTTCGAGGAAGAACTCTATGAAGGCGACCAATACTTCGTCGCCTGCCTGCAGGAAGACAAAGCGCTCACGGCCACGGGTGCATTCACGATCCACAAGAACGAGCCCGTCGATGGCCTGACCATCCACATCTACGACCCGGCCCGCACGCGCGGGATCGTGCTCAACGGCGACAGCAACGAGCCGCTGGAGGGCGTCAACATCAGGCTGGAAGGTCGGCAGGACGACCGCGTCACGCGCCTCGGGCGCCTGCTGGGGCGCGTCCACCCGACGCTCAGCGGCACGGACGGTCGCTTCGAAATCAACAGCATCGCACCGGGCAAGTACCTCGTGCGCGCCGAGAAGGCGGGCTGGATGGCCCACCCGTTCAATCCGCTCACGCGCGCCATGCAGGAAGTGGAGCTGGCCGAGTTCGCGAACTTCGAGCTGCTGCCGTTCATCCTGGTGCAGTCCGGCATCGTGGAAGGGCGCGTGCTGAAGAAGTCGGACAAGTCCCCCATCGTCGGCGCCAGCGTTGAACTCGGCACCGTGCTGGGCGGCACCTACGACGTCACCAGCACCGACGAAGAAGGCAAGTTCCGCTTCGAGACCGTCCCGCCCGGCATGGGCGGCAACAACGGCCCTGGCGCGGACGTCGGCGGCGTGGCCGTGCGGGCGACCGCGGCGGGCTTCGCGATTGCCAGCAAGGACCTGCGCGTGCGCAGCGGGCAGACCCGCAAGGTCGACCTGATGATGGACGACGGCTGCAGCATCAGCGGCGTCGTCACGGCACAGGGCGGCGCGCCGGTTGCGGGGGCGCAGGTTTACTACAACGACAGCGACTACCTGCGCGGCAGCGAACTGGTGGCGGGCATCAGCCTGCCGAAACGCACGGTCTCGACCGTAACCGACGAAAGCGGCAAGTACACCCTGGGCGGGCTGCCGCCGGGCGACGTAACCGTGACCGCCGCGGCCGAGGGTTTCGCCAACAAGGACGAAAAACGAACGCTGGTGCCGGGCACGCCGGGCGAGATCAACTTCTCGCTGGAGCCCGCGGGATCCATCGTCGGCATCGTCACCAACAGCCGCGGCGAACCGGTCGAGGGCGTGCCGATTGCGGCCTACGACGCCTCCGGCCCGCAGCAGCTCAGCTTCATCATGAAGAGCTTCTTCGGTGAGGAATTGCCGGACCGCGGCGAAAGCACGATGTTCCCCGCCAACATCCGCACTGACGCCGACGGGCACTACGAAGTGTTGGGGCTGAAGGCCTCGAAGTACGTGCTGCTCGCGAACACGCGCGACTACCAGAAGTACATCAGCCCGGAACTCGAAGTGAAGGCAGGCGCGGTCACCGAGCACAACTTCACGCTGGTCGAGGGCGGCACGATCTACGGGCGCGTCTACGACGCCGACAACCAGCCCGAGCCGGGCGTGCCGGTCACCTGCGCCAGCCTGATCGGCAACGACTCCGTGCGCATACGGACCTCCTACACCGACGCCAGCGGCAACTACGAAATCACCGGGCTCACCGACGGCACCTACAACGTGGTCCGCAACGACGGCGACCTGACGAAACTCATGCTGCCGAACCCGGCGCACCAGGTCAGCGTCAAGGCCGGCGAGCGCGTGCAGTTTGACATCTACTCGCAGAAGCCGGGCACCGCGCGCATCTACGGGCGCGTGACCGTGGACGGCCAGCCCTACACTGAGGAAACTCTCGTGCTGTTGGGCGGCAGCTTCGGCGGATTCGCGGCCAACACCACCAAGACCGACAAACAGGGCAACTACGAATTCCGCAGCGTGCCGCTGGGCGCCTACCAGATCGCGCAGTCCGGGGGCATGCGCCCGAGCCTCGTGCGCAAGCGGGTCCGCGTCGACCGTGAGGGCGACATCGAGATCAACGTCGACTTCGTGACGGTCAAGATTACCGGGCGCGTCGAGCTCGAAGGCGGCAAGCTGCCCGAAGGCAACGTCAAGGTGATCGCCAGCCCGGTCAGCCCCGGCGAAAACGACGCCGGCAACGACGACGAAAACGTCAACGAACTGGAAATGATGGTCTTCAACGAAGTGCAGGCGAACAAGGAAGACGGGACGTTCGAGATCACCGGCTTGTCGCCCGGCTTCTACCGCCTGTCCGCCCGCAGCGAAAAGAACGGCATGGTGACGCGCCCGTACCTGAACCTGCGTGCCAGCGTCACCGGCATTGTGCTGACCCTGCCCGCCGTGCCCGCCCAGTTGCACGGCGTGGTCAAAGGGCTCGACGACGCGGAAAAGAACACGCCGTGGGGCCTGATCGCCGCACTGACGATTGAAGACGAAAAGGGGCAGCCGCTCGCGTTGGGCGGCTTCGACAACGGCGTCAACCTTACCGACAGCAAGGAGTTCACGGCCAAGAACCTGGCCGAGGGCAAGTTCACGGTCACGCTCAGCATTACGGGCTACACGCCGGTCACGTACAAGGACGTGCAGCTCACCGCGGGCGAAACGGCCGAGTTGACGTTCACTTTCGTATCTTCCGGCAACGCCAAGGTGACGCTGGAGAACGAGGACATCAGCATCCAGTCGGCGTTCGAGCTGAAGTACGACATCGTCAACAGCAAGGGCGAGACCTTCAAGAAGCGCTTCACGTTCCTGGATTTCTTCGACCAGTCCGGCAACACCACCCAGAACGAGGAGGACAACTCGTTCGTGATCAAGGACCTGCCGCCGGAAACCTACACCATCACGCTGACACTGCCCGGCTACAAGGAAGCCAAGGAGACCTTCACCGTGGTGGCTGGTGAGACCGCCGAGGTATCCGTACAATTTGATCCGGAGTAGGCCTGCCGCCGGCGGGCCTCGCAGCGCGCCTTGCGGTGGTCTATGCGCAAACTTTTCTTCGTTGCCCTGATGGCTCTGCTCGTCGCCGGCTGCGCGTCACAGACCCGTGGCGAAGGCGACGACGTTCCCCCGCCGTACACCGGCAACAACACGCCAGTCAACACAACCGGCGCATCCAACGAGACGCTGGATGAAATGCTCCAGCACGACGACTTCGACCTGCCGCGCGCCCTGCTGCTGTTCAGCGAGAAGTACTACCCCGAGTTCGCCAAGGTGCCCGACCACAAGCTCGACATCCCGGCCAAGCTCGCCCGCTTCGACAAGTACACCCGGCAGTTGAAGGATTCGCTGCGCCATGACCACTCGCCGCGCCAGCGCGTTCGAACGCTGGTCGATTTCATCCACATGAAGCTCGGGCTGCGCTTCGACCAGCACGACAGCCGCGGCGAGAACTACGAGAACCTGTTCTTCGACAGCGTGCTGCAACGCCGCTATGGGTACTGCGTGACGCTGTCGCTTGCCTACCTGGTGTTCGGGCAGGCGGCCGGGCTGGACGTTGCCGGCGTGCGCTTCCCCGGCCATTTCGCCGTGCTGTACAAGGACACGGACACCGACGGCACGCCTTACGAAAAGATCCTGGAATCGACCGACTTCGGCGACGTGCGCGACGAGTTGTACTACTGGTCCGAGTACCGCTTCTCCGTGACGGCCGTGCAGAACCGCTCCTACCTGACCGCGATGACGGACAAGGAAATCTTCGGCACGCTGTACAACAACCTGGCGGGCATCACGTTCGTCGGCGGCGACAGCCAGCTCGCGATCCAGCGCTACACACGCTCGCTTGAGCTCGCGCCGACCAATGCCGAGTCGTACTACAACCGCGCGATCGTCGAGCACAACAGCGACCTCGACCGCGACGCCCTGCGCGACCTGAACGAGGCTATCCGCCTCGACCCGAACTTCACACTCGCGTTCATCGCGCGCGCCGGCGTGCTCTGGAAAGCGGGCGAGCGCGACGCCGCGCTGAAGGACCTGGGTGAAGCCAAGCGCAAACGCCCCGAGTGGCCGCAGCCCTGGATGCTGGAAGGGTTGTTCCAGGCCGAGCAAGGCGACGTTGACGCGGCCCGCGAGTCGTTCCACAAGGTGCTGGAAATCGACCCCGGCTACAAGTCGGCGCACATCGCCCTGGCCGAGCTGGAGCACAAGGCCGGCAACGAAGCCGAAGCGCGCAAGCACGCGGAAGCAGCAGGAACGGAGCAGTAGGGAATGGAAGAACCTATTCGTGTAACCGGGCGCGACGTGATGGAAAGCGTGTTGGGCGACTCCGGGCTGCACGTGGCGCGAACCAACCTGAACGACGTGCGCTGCAAGGCGCCCAAGTTCTTCGAGCAGCTGCGGCGGGGTGAGGCGAACATCGTCGTGATCGATGCCGACGAGGTTTCGTCACTCGATGTGATGGCGCTGCGCTGGATGTTCCCGTCAGGCGTCACGCCGCTGGTGCTGTGCCCGTCGAATCCGCAGGAGTGCGCCGAGTTGGCGGAAGTCGCGATTTCCGCGGCACGGCTGATCCCGGGCCCGGTGTTCCTGCTGCTGGAAAACTCGGTCGCGAACGCCGAGGACATCGTCATCCCGAATGACGAACCCTTACTCGAACTGGTCCAGCCGACGCCCGAGGACACCCTCGACCTGAACGAAGAAGAGCGCGAACTGCGCCTGCTGGATGCGCGCCTGCGCAGCGGGGTCAAAGGCTTCAGTGCCGCGGTGATGGACCCCTGCCCCACCGAGCTCGGCAAGCCGGAGTGGCTGCTGGTCAGTTTCGGCAGCGCGACTGCACCGGCCGCGACAGCCGCAAGCGCCGCCATTGAGCAGGGCCAGCGCGTTAACCACCTGCGCGTGCGCCAGCTTTGGCCGCTGCCCGAGCCGGAGCTGATGCGCGCCGTGATGGGGATCAAGCACATCGTCGTCGCGGAAAGAAACCTCGGCCAATACGCGAGCGAGGTACGCCGCTTCGCACCGGAAATCACAGTGGTGCCGGCCGGTGGCATTGGTGCAGTGACGAGCGAACAGATTCTCGATCGCCTCCAGCGCACGCCGCGGTGCTGCTGATGGCGGAAGAACTGCACCTCTACAACATCACGCTGATGCTCAACCGCGCCTCCGAGACCCGGCGGCTGACCAGCAACAGCCACGCGGGCGCGGTCGTCGAGGTAATGGAATACATCAACGACACGCACGCCTGGGTGTACGCCTACATGGTGATGCCGGACCATATCCACCTGCTGTTCGGGCGGCGCAACAAGCTGGACGACGTGGACAAGTTCGCCGGGCGCATCAAGCGCTTGATCAACAAGGCGTTCTCAAGGCGCAACCTTGCCAAGCTGCACTGGCGGGACGGCTGCGTGAGTTACGACGTCAAGCTCGGTGGGCTCAAGCGCGCACACGACTACATCCTCGCCAATCCCGTGCGCGGGCAGTTGGTGAAGAGTCCCGAAGACTGGCAATGGTCGGGCAGCCCCCACCCCCTGCCCGAAGGCGCCGACGCCGGTGAAGAGGAATGAAAAACGCCCCGGACAGGGGCGTTTTGAGAGGGCAGTTTCACAGTCAACTTGCAGAAACGATAGACGCGTGGCACAGGCAATCATGCCTGTGGGGCTGAGCGAAGCGAGGCCCAGGTCGTCGCGGCAAAGTCGCCGCGACCACAGGCAGGATTGCCTGTGCCACGCGACCGGAAAAAGCAGGAACCACTAGGCCGCTCTAGCGGTTGCCGCCACCGCGGCGGGCGGGGCCACGCTGGTTGTTGTTGTCGCGCCCGGCGCGCGAAACGGCGCCGACCAGGTTCTTCGCAGTCTCCTCATCCACATAGCTGGTGAGGGCGGCGATGGTAGTCTCGTTCAGTTCTTCCAGTTTCTTCTGATTGGCTTCACGGTCGACCTCTTCGCCGTCGATGCGCTTGCCTTCAATCTCGCTGAGGATCTCGGCCCGGTACTGGGCGTGCGTCACCAGCGCCGCGGACACGTCGGGGATCGACGCCTCGGGGATGTTCAGCGCCGAGGCGCGGGCCTCAACCAGCTTGGGAATGAATTCCGAGGCACGCTGCTTGGCCTGCTCCAGTTGCTCGAGCCGCTGGGCCTGGCGCTCCGTGCGGCGCTGCTCGACGCGCTCCTCTTCAATCTTGGCGTACACGTCACGGACCGCGGCCTCAAACTGCGGGTCGGCCGGCGCCGCCGCAGGCGGGGAGCCCTCCGCGGTTTCCCCTTCCGTAACCTCACCGGCCGGGGCAGCGGGCCTGTTCAGCTTCGCGATCTGGGCCTTCAGCGCATCAACCTCAGCACGGCTTGCGCTGTCGTCCTTCTTCGAAAGCTGGACTTCCAGGGCCTCGATCTTCTGGTTCAGGTCCTGGATCTGTTTCTCGTAATCGGCGTTGGTCTTCGGGACCGGGGTCTCTTCGCCGTCGAGCGGCTGGACGTCGGCGCTTACCTGGTTGGCCTGCTTCTGCACCGGTACGAGGTTCAGCGCCACCGCGCCGATGGCCGCGCCGCCGCCGATCAGGGCCGCAGCCAGTGCCGCAAGGAAGGTCTTCATCGGGTTCTCCGCCATCAGTTCACGGACCAATGAACCCCGAACGGCGGTACGGGTAGCGGAAATTTACTCTTTGCCCAGCCAGGGCTTGAAGACCATCAGGTAGCCGAGGGTGGCGATGGTCTTGCCGTCCTTGATGTTGTTGGCCTTCAACTGGATCCGCAGGTCGCGGAACGTGAAAGGCTTGAGCACGATTTCCTCGTCATCGTCGAGCTTCTGCTCACCCTTCGTCAGCTCCGTCGCGATGAAGATGTGCATCTTTTCGTCGAGGATCCCCGGGCTGGGGTACATCGTGAACAGGTGTTCCAATTTGCCGGCCTTGTAGCCGGTTTCCTCTTCGAGTTCGCGGGCGGCACAGGCCAGCGGGTCCTCGCCGGGGTCGAGGGTGCCGGCCGGGATTTCCCACAGCGCGCGCTTGGCCCCGATGCGCCATTGCTCGACCAGCAGCACGGTATCCTTGTCGATCATCGGCACGACGCAGGCCGCGCCCGGGTGCTCGATGACGTCGCGGCTGACGTGCTTGCCCTCGGCGTTTTCGAGGGTCACGCGGGTTACGTTGAACAACGGCCCCTTGTACTGCTGTTCGCGATTGAGCTGGATCATTGCTCTGCAGCCTTGATTTCAGTGTGCTTGAGCGAAATCTTCAACGTGTCCGACAGCTTGAGCTCGCCGTCCAGGAAGTCTTCGCCGCTGGGCGGAAGCGAGCCGGACGACGGAATGAACACGTACAACTGGCGCTCGTCGCCCTTTTCGAGATCGAACTTGTGGGCCGATTGGGCAAGGCGCATGCGCCCCGTGGCGGCGGCGTTCTTCGGGTCGGCCACCTGGTCGAGCCAGCGGGCCTTCCAGCTTTTGCCGTCGCCGTCCTTCAATTGCAGCGAGTCGGCGTTCACGGACACCGGCTTGTCGCCATCGTTGCGCACCACAAGCAGGTAGAGCCGCCCTTCGTCCTTGATGCCGAGATCCTTGCGCATGACCTCGGACAGTTCTTCGCGATAGGTGGGCGCCTCGTCGACGTCCTTGAGCGCGACCAGCACGCCGCTGGATTCATCCTCGCCGGTCAGCAGCCCGAACTTGGCGCCCATGGCGCTGGTCGGCACGTTGACCGGCTCGGGCGTTTTGCCGCCGAAGGGCTTGATGGTGTACATCACGTAACCGAAGAACACCGCGCCCGCCAACGCGCTCAGCACGACCAGCAGGTTCAGCGCCCACTGCGCGCGCTTGGCCTCGCGGGCGCTCTGCTCGAATTCGGTCCCGGACGATTCTTCTGCATCGGGCTCTGGGTGGTCTTCTTCATCCATGCCGCGAGTTTAGCCAACGGCGGCGCGGGCTGGCAGCCCCCAAAACAAAAAGCCCGCCACGGGGGCGGGCTTTTCAGGTGGCTTGTGCTACTTGGCGCTGCGAAGCTGGTCGAGCAGGTCGGCAACGTCATTGTGCGTGTTGCGCGGGGCGCGGATGATCAACTGTCCCATCGCGATGGTCACGCTGGCGGTGTCGCCCCAGTCGGCGTCGATGCTGTCCTCAATCATCTCGACGATGTCGTCGGCGGTCGGGTCGTCGTCTTCCGGGAAGTCGATGATCGGGCCACTGGTGTTGTCGTCGGCCGGCTTCAGGCGAAGCTCGGGCGCCGGGAAGTCCTGGATTTTGACGGTGATGTCGCGGACGTCGTAGGTCTTGGTGATGGTGGACTGCTTGGCCTTGTCCTCGGACGTGATGTACAGGACGCCGTTCTTGTATGACTTGAACAGCCCGATCTGGTCGATCACGATGTCGAGCGCGTTCATCGCCTTGATGTCGGCCAGCTCAAGGGTGATCTTGCGGTCATCCTCGTCGACGTCCTCAAGCGCCTTCTTGTCGAACACGATGGTGACTCGCGCCTTCTTGGCGATGTCTTTCACCACGTCGGTCACGTCGGCCTCTTCGTAAGCCAGCGTGTCGATCGTGGTGGAATTGAGCTGCGCTTCGATCTTGCGGTAGGTCGCCTCATCCTTCTTGTCGCCCGCGAAAATCGGGAACGATACCAGCGCCACCAGCAGCGCCACTGCTGCATAACGGATTGCACGGGTCATGCGAATTCTCCAAGGGGTTTGGAGACCGGGGATCGGCCTACGCCGGCCACTGATACGGTATTAGTACAACACTCGGTTTTCAAATCCGCAATGGGATGGGCTCGCCAAACAGCGAGCCATCCCCCACGCCTTCGCGGATGCGTAAATACCTATTTACCGGCCCGAAGCTGGTCCAGCAGGCTTGAGACCTGTTTCTGCACGTCACGCGGCGCGCGAACGATCAACTGGCCCTTGACGACCTTGACCGAACAGCCGTCGCCCCAGTCGGCGTCGACGCTGTCCTCAATGAGTGCTTCGATGTCATCGGCCTCGAGTTCATCCCTTTCGAGATCCTTGAAGTAGTCGTTGATTCCGACAAGGTCGTTCTGGTCGCCGCTCAAGCGCAGCTTGGGTCCTTCGAAGTTCTTGACCTTGGCGGTGATGTCGCGGACGTCGTAGATTTTCGTCTGGTTTTCCTGCTTCGACTCACCGGGCGCCATCACGTACAGGAAGCCGTGCTTGAAACCCTTGGTCAGCCCGGTCTGTTCCAGCACCAGGTTGAGGGCGTTGGCCGCGGTGACGTCGGCCAGCTCCATGGTCAGCGAACGCTCGTCGGCATCCAGGTCGTCCAGCGCGTTCTTGTCGAACAGGATGTTCACGCCGGCCTTCTTGGCGATCTGTTTCACGGCATCCTTGACGTCCGTGTCGTCCAGCACGAACGAATCGAGCGTCGTGCTTTCCAGTTTGCTTTCGACCTTGCGGTAGGCGTCGTCGTCCTGTGCGAGCAACGGCGAACACAACAGCGCCATCAGCAGCGCCAGACTGAAGAAAGTTCTCATGGGTTCTCAACTCCAAGGGGATTGGAGCGGGGAGTCAGCCGGTGCCGACACACCAAGCTTACCGCCCGGCAGGTCGACGCCCAAGCGTGGATGCAAGCTCGCATCGCGCAAGCCCGAAGGCGAACTCGGGAATCGCGAATCGGGGAAGGCGGGGCACAGACAGGATTGTCAGTGCCAAAGGGCAGGCTAGCCTTCGCCGAGGTAGGCGGCCTTCACGCGGGGGTCGGTCAGCAGGTCGGCGGAGTTGCCCTCGATGCTGATCTCGCCGCTTTCGATCACGTAGGCCCGGTCGCTGTGCTTCAACGCGATGCGGGCGTTCTGCTCGACCAGCAGGATCGTCACGCCTTCCTTGTTAACTTTGTCGATGGTCTCGAAAATCGTCTGCACGATCAGCGGCGCCAGCCCGAGCGACGGCTCATCGAGTAGCAAAACCTTCGGCTGCGACATCAGCGAGCGCGCAATCGCCAGCATCTGCTGCTCGCCGCC
>JAGQRI010000242.1 GCA_020425515.1 Planctomycetota bacterium
CCTGCGGCGGCATCGGGCTGGTCGTCGACGTCAAGGGGAACGACATCTACGACGCCGGCGAGTTCGGGCTCGCCTGCGGCTACTTTATGGGCATCGGGGCCGTGCGCGACATGGACGGCGACGACATCTACCACTCGTCCCGCTACGGGCTGGCGGCGGCGGCCCACGCGGCCGTCGGCGTGTTCATGGACGACAAGGGCAACGACGTCTACGAGGGCAAGACGGCCGCGAGCATCGCCGGCGTGTGGGACATCGTCACCGGCTACTTCTACGACGGCGGCGGCAACGACTACTACCACTGCGATGGGCTCGGGCTCGGCGCCTGCGCGCAGAACGGCTTCGGCATCTTCTGGGACGTCGGCGGGTCAGACGTATACCGCGGGCGCAACAGCACGCTCGGCAACGCCGGCGGCACCACCTACGCGGCCGGGCGGCTGGCCAAGAACTTCGGCATCTTCATGGACACGGGCGGCGCCGATGACAGCTACCCGCGCGACGACCGCAAGAACGGCGCCGAAGTGGTCACGGGCGAGTACGGTTTGTTCCTGGACGAGTAGAGGTCGTCATGCCGCAGGAACCAATCCATCTTAACATGATACACGATTGGTTTTGTTCCCCATTGTGGTGGACCGGTGAGTCTCCGGCGAAATTCGGTCCGGTCGAAGAAGGAGAACTGCCCGTCGATATTGGTCTGTGGGAAAAGTTGACTTCATGGGCGGAAGAGATGGACGCTACTTTCAATCGTCACGACCCTCTCGAGTCAGGTTTCTCCGATCCCGACAAGCGAACTTTATGGGATCGCCATGGGTTCGACTTGTGGATGGCGCTCAGAGAGCAACTCGGGGGCACCTACCACATCCGGCTATTCCACGAGAATGAGTGGCTGAACCCGGAGGACTTTCCGGTCTCAAATAGATCGGACGAATAGCCTCGGCAGGCACGTGCAATACATAAGGCGGGCATGAGTTATCACCACCGGGAGTGTTTCTTGCCTGCCAAACGTTTCTGGTGTAACGAATGGCATTCCTCCGCCACAGATAGACGACCGCGCCCGAGTTAACGATGCCCAAAGCCATCACCAACAAGATTGTCGAGTGCCGCACACCGAGCGGGCTGACCGCGCGCATGGAGCGCTGGTACTACGAGAACATCCGCACGGCCCTGCTGGAAATCCTGCCCGCGCCCGGCGTAAACGCCGAGTTGTATGAGCTCAACAAGCGCGTCTACCGGGCGCTCGACCCGCACACCCGCGACACCATCGAATCGTTGAGCTGGCACGTGGCATGGGTGCGCCTCGACCTCGAAACCGAAGGCCTGCTCAAGCGCGACGCGGCCTACGTCGAACGCATCAAATAAGGGGTCTGTCCCTGAGAGGGACTGTCCCCGTTTTCGCACTCCGGTACATTCTCGACTACGGGGACAGTCCCCTTCCCGGCAGGCATGACTCGCTGCGGGTTGGGAACTGTTTTCCTCTTCGTAGACTCCTGTGGCAAACGAGGCCGGGACAGTCCCCATGCGCAGTGACACCTTCAATTTCGAAGTTCCACCCGAGCTGATCGCCCAGACCCCCGCCGCGAAACGCGACGAGAGCCGGCTGATGGTCGTGCGCAGGCAGGCCGGCACGATCGAGCATCACACCTTCAAGGACCTGCCGCAGTTGCTGAACGCCGGCGACCTGCTGGTGATGAACAATACCCGAGTGAAACCGTGCCGCCTGCACTGCAAGCGCGAGGGTACCGGCGGGCACGTCGAATTGTTCCTGCTGCGCCGCATAGGCGGGGGCGGCGGCGCGACGCTGTATGAGGCACTGACCGGCTCTTGGCGCAACATCCCGGAGGGCGCGCGCGTCGAATTGCCCTTCGAGGGCGGCTCCGCGACGCTGGTTGAGAAGGGTGAGTCAGGGCACTGGATGGTGCGCTTTGACATGGAATCGCCCGAAGCCGAAGCCTACATCGAGCAGGCGGCCAAGATGCCCCTGCCGCCATACATCAAGCGCGAGCGACAGGACGACGAATTCGTAGAGATGGACCGCGAGCGCTACCAGACGGTTTTCGCGAAGGCGGAAGGCGCCGTCGCGGCCCCCACGGCAGGTTTGCATTTCACACCGGAAGTGTTCGATGGACTGGATGCACGCGGCATCGCCCGCGCCTTCGTCACCCTGCACGTTGGCCCCGGCACCTTCCGCCCGCTGAAAACCGAGACGCTGGAAGAGCACCCGATGCACTCCGAGGAGTACACGGTACCGGATGAAACCGTGGCGGCTGTCCGACGTGCGCGCGAAAACGGCGGGCGTGTGGTAGTGGTGGGATCAACCAGTTGCCGCACGCTGGAGACGGTCAGCGATGAGCGCGGTATCCCGCAGGCCGGAAGCGGCGCGACGAAGTTGTTCGTCTATCCGCCCTACCGGTTCCGTTGCACCGACGCGATGCTGACGAATTTCCACCTGCCGCACAGCACGCTGATTTTCCTGGTAGCAGCATGGCTCGGCTCGGAGTTGACGCGTCAAGCCTATCTTGAAGCCATTGAGAAGCGGTACCGCTTCTTCAGTTATGGCGATGCAATGTTGTGCCTGCCCTGAGCAAGTCGAAGGGCCTGCCCTAGTATCGAAGCCCAGCCCGCGAGGGCTGGGGTCATAACACGATTGAGGCACGTGGCAGCTACGTCCCACCGCTGTTGAATCAGGTTCGCCTAAAGTGCGTCGTGTTCGACGCGGACCCCAGCCCTTGCGGGCCGGGCTTTGATCGTTAAGGCGCTTCGGAATCGTTGGAATCGAGGTAGCTGCTCGGGCCGGGTGGCGGGTCGAACGGCGAGCCGGACTTCATCTCGGCCAGGGTCTCGTTCATCTTCTTGAGCTCAATGTAACAGCGGTGTGCCCAGCGTTGCGCGGCGTACGCGCTGACGCAGGCAAGTATCCCGAACCCGCCCAGCACGGCGGCTACAACGAGTTGGTTCGGCAGCCCGAAGATTGTCGGGCCTTCCTGTGCAAGAAAGTCCATGCCGCGATTCTAGCTTTCTGGCGGCGGCGGGTACTGCTGCTGTTGCGGTGCTTGGTTTGGAGGAGGCGGATACCCGGGAGGCATTTGCTGGTTCTGTTTCATGCGCGGAATCACAACGACCACAATCAGGATCACGGGCACGAAAAACCCCGCGGCGACAACCAGCATCGCAATGATTTCCCAGATACCCAGGTTGATGAATTCCAGCATGGTGTCTCACTCCTTCGACACCAGAATACAAGCGGCGGATGCGATTGCATCCCCCGCCGCTGCTGCAAACCCGTCGCTAGATCAAGCCCAGCTCAGTGCCGCACTTCTTGAAGACGTCCAGCGCTTCCTGCAGGTCTTCCTTGCTGTGCGCGGCCGTGACGATCGTACGCACGCGGCTTAGCGCTTCCGGCACCATCGGGAAGTAAATCCCCTGCGCGTACACGCCGTTCTGGAACAGGATTTCGCTCAGCTTCGCGGCCTTGGCGCCGTCGCCGACGATGACCGGCGTGACGGGCGTGACGCTGTTGCCCGTGTTGAAGCCTAGCTCTTCCAGTCCCTTCTTGAAGAACTTGGTGTTCTCCCACAGGCGGGCGTGGTGTTCCGGCTCGTTCTCAAGCACGTCGAAGCAGGCGCTGACCGCCGCCACCACCATCGGCGGCGCGCTGGCGCTGAACAGGAACGGGCGCGCCTTGGCGATCAGGTACTCTTTCACCACCTTCGGCCCGCTGAAGTAGCCGCCCACCACCGGGATGGCCTTGCTGAGCGTGCCGACAGTTAAATCCCAACGGTCGTGCATGCCCTGGTCGTCGACCGTGCCGCGCCCCTTTTCGCCAAGCACGCCGGTCGCGTGGGCGTCGTCCACCATCGTAATGGCGTCGTACTTTTCACAGGCGTCGGCACAGGCCTTCAGGTCGGCAACGTCGCCGTCCATGCTGAACACGCCGTCGGTGACCACCAGGATCTTACCGGTGATGCCCTTGGGTCCGCGGGCTTCCTTCAGCAGTTCCTCAAGGTGGTTGTAGTCCTTGTGCTTGTAAACCGCGCGGGTGGCCTTGCTGAGGCGCGCGCCGTCGATGATGCTGGCGTGGTTCAACTCATCGCTGACGATGTGATCGCCCGCGACCGTGAGCGTGCTGACCACGCCGACGTTGGCCGTGTAGCCACTCTGGAACAGCAGGGCCGACTCGGTCTTCTTGAACTTCGCGATCTTCTCTTCGCACTCGACGTGCAGGTCCATGGTGCCGCTGATCGGGCGCACCGCGCCGGAGCCTACGCCGTATTTCTCGGTCGCCTTGATCGCGGCCTCGACGACCTTGGGGTGCGTGCTGAGCCCGAGGTAGCTGTTGTTGGAAAGCTGGATGACGTCCTTGCCGTCGATCTTCATGCGCGCGCCGACGGCGGTCTGGTGGACCTTCGGCATGTGGAACAGGCTGCGGTCCTTGAGCCCATCAATTTCGTTTGAACACCACTGAGTCAGGTTATGCGCCACGTCAGCACTCCGGTTAGAGCCACGGATTTCACGGATTCACACGGAGCGCGTTTTAGGGTGAAGGCGCGGTCCATGGCAAGGCGGAATTGTCTCCGCCGCCTACTCACTCTTTCCAGACGGGATCAAGCCACCACACTCCATTGGGATTGTGAAAGTAGTCGTCCGGCGCATACCAGTCGTAGGTCGCGTGGCGAAGCCGATAGAAGGGCGACTCGGGACTCAAACTGAAAGTCTCACCGCTGTTCAGCGTTGGTGCTTCCAGCAAGTTGTAGATGTTGAACTCACCCATCAGTTCCCACGCGTCTTGAACGTCGATCTCGTCCGCCACTGCAGCGTCGGGTAGATCGAAGGTCCGCATACCGCATGTGAAGAGGGCTCCGTCACCACTCACCAGGAAGATATAGGAGAGGTAGAGTGAAGTTCTGCTCGGATGCTCCGCCAACTCGATCCACCGCGCCTTGCCAAATGCAGCGCCGGACAACTCGCATTTCACTCCGACCCCACCGGCTCGAAGCAATGTGACCGCCGCGCGCTGAATTGCGTCCGCTGCCTTGATTCCTACTTCGTCCGAAATCAGATACGCTACGCTTTCATGCGCCGCGACCGCAGCGAGGTCGTCTGCCGGGATCCTGCCTAGCCCGCCAAATTCAAACGCCTTCTGCATCCTTTCGTCGCGTGCTTCAAATTCGAGCGTCCAGGCGCGATCGGATCCTGACTGCACCAAAACCTGCCCCGCGAACAGGTACCCCGCGTCGAGCTTGGCAATGGCGAGGACAAGCTCGCGACGATCCGCCCAAGGACCCGGAATACAGAGAATGATCCCTGGCCTGACCGTCACTGGCGCTCCCTATGCAAGCTTTGCGATAGCGTTATCGAGGCGCTTGAGGGTTTCGTCTTTACCGAGTACGAGCATGCTTTCCATCAGAGGCGGGCTTACCTTGCTGCCGGTGATGGCCATGCGTACCGGGCCGAGGAATGGTCCGAGCTTCATGCCCAACTCCTCGGCCTTCGCTCGCGAGGTTTCATCCATCTGTGCGTGGGCGGCTTCGGGGTCGTTGAAGTCGGCGGACTCGACAATTTCGCGCATGGCGCCCAGGGCCGTCTTCGCCTGCTCCAGCGTGCACTTCTTCTGGACGAAATCGTCCGGCGTGTAGCTGAACTCGTCGCTGAAAAACATCGGCAGGTAGTCCGCGGCCTCGCCCAGCGTGTGCATGCGCTCGCGGATCAGCGGGATGATCGGCAGCATCAGCTTCGGGTTGGTCTCGTAGGCCGTCATCATCTGCGGCGCAAGCTGGGCAAGTACTCGTGAGCGCGTGCGGCGCTTCTGCTCGAAGTCGCGCAGGAACTGCTCGGTCGGCAGTTCTTCCTCGGGCAGGTCGGCGAATTCCTTCTCGCGATGCATCAGCAACTTGACGTATTCGACCAGCCGCTTCTCCAGCTCGGTCGGCTCCAGCGCGCGGATGTACTCGCCGTTCAGCCAGTGCAGCTTCTGCAAATCAAAAATCGGCCCGCCGATGTTCACCTTCTCCAGCTTGAACTGTTTCAGGAACTCTTCGTAGCTGAAGATCTCCTGGTCGTCGGCCATGCTGAAGCCCATCAGCGACAGGAAGTTGCGCAGCGCCTCGGGCAGAAAGCCGGCATCGCGATACCACAGCAGGCTGGTCGGGTTCTTGCGCTTGCTGATCTTGCTCTTGTCCTTGTTGCGCAACAGCGGCATATGTGCGAACACCGGCGCCTCCCAGCCGAAGGCGCGATACAGCTCGAAGTGCAGGGGCAGGCTCGGGATCCATTCCTCGGCGCGGATCACGTGGGTGATGCCCATCGCGTGGTCGTCGACCGCCATCGCGAGGTGGTAGGTCGGGAACCCATCCGTTTTCAGCAGCACGGCATCCTGCTGTTCGGCCGCAGTGAACTTCAGTGTGCCGCGGAAGAAATCCTCGACCTGGATGTCGCCCTCGCGCGGCATCTTGAAGCGCACGACGAAGCTCTCGCCGGCGGCTTCCTTCGCCTTCACTTCGTCTTCGCTGAGCCCGCGGCACAGCCCGTCGTAGCCGATGTGTTTGCTTTTCTCGGCCTGCTGGATTTTGCGCAGCGTTGCCAGGCGCTCGGAGGTGCAGAAGCACTTGTACGCCTTGCCTTCCTTTAGCAGCTGCTCGGCCGCTTCCTTGTATTTCGGAAGTCGCTCGCTCTGGCGGTACGGGCCGACCGGGCCCTCGACGTGCGGCCCCTCATGGGGCGTCAGGTCGAGCCAGGCCAGGGCGTCGAAAATCTGCTGCTCTGAGTCAGCCACGTAACGGCTGCGGTCGGTATCCTCGATGCGCAGCAGAAACTGCCCGCCGGTGGTATCGGCAAGCGCCTTGTTGAACAAGGACATGTAGGCCGTGCCGACGTGCGGGTCGCCGGTGGGACTGGGTGCTACTCGTACTCGTGCTGGATTGGTCATGGGCGCAAAGGGTAGCGATCAGCGGGCGACAGAAAAGGGTCAGACGCGGGGCAGGGAACAGCAAATTACCAATGACCAATAGCCAATTACCAATTTGGTTGCGCCCGAGTCCGCATTGGTCATTGGGTATTGGTCATTTGCAGTCCGCTCCTGACGCCGCAGGGCACTCAACCCGGTGAACTCGTGCTAAACTCATGTCCATGAAGCCGATGCCCAAACATCTTGGGCCAGCCTACGGCTCGCAATGGCAGGACCGCAGCATGGCGGCCGCGTACCACCACAGGTCAGCTTATCCCACGCTGGTATTCGACGTGCTGAAGCGGCTGGCGAAACCCGGTCCCGTGCTGGAGATCGGCGCCGGCACCGGCGATGCCACGCTCGAGTTGGCCTGGCGCTTCGAGCGCGTGGACGCCGTGGAGCCCTCGGGCGAAATGCTCCGCGTAGCCCAGCGGCGCACCGGGCGCAACATCCGCTGGATTCACGCCAGCTTCGAAGAGGCCCAGCTATCGCGCCCCTACGGGCTGGCCGTCGCCGCCGAGAGCCTGCACTGGACCGACTGGGAAACCAGCCTGCCAAAGATCGACGACGCTGTCGTGCCGGGCGCGTACCTGGCCCTGCTGGATCGCAGCTACGCCACGCCGCCCTGGAGCCGTGAACTCGGGCAGGCCCTGTACCGCTATTCGACGAACCAGGATTTCGAGCCGTATGACCTCGTTGAAGAACTTCGCGAGCGCCGCCTTTACCGCGTCATCGGCGCCATGAGCAGCCTGCCCGTGCAGGTGCTCATGCCGGTCGAGGACTACATCGAAAGCTTTCACTCGCGGAACGGGCTGTCACGCGAGCGCATGCCCGAAGAGCATGCCGCCGCCTTCGACCAAGCTGTCCGCGGCATGGTCCAACCGCATCTGCGCGACGGTTTTGTCCCGCTGAAGGCGTACACGCAACTCACGTGGGGCAGGCCGATGCCCTGAGCGCAAAAGAAAGGCTTTACCCGGCAAAATTCGGCCACAGAATGTCGCCATGGCCAAGAACCGAAAGACCGTGCTGGCAATCGTGCTTGCCGTGAAGCGCGGGTTCGTCTCGCCCGAAGAGGGCATGAAAATCCTCGAGCAAGCCGAGTCCGGCGACGCGACACAGGCCGAGGCGACGGTCTTCGGTTTCATCCCGACTTCGCACCAGGAAGAGTTGCGCGCCGACGCGGCCGAACTCGCTGAGGACAACAGCCAGGCCACCCGCATCCTCGAAGAAGCCGGCGTGCCTCCCGACGTCCAGCAGACGCTTCTGTCACTGGGCACTGCGGCCGAGCCGAACCGCGACGACGTAGAGGCCACGCTGCTGAGCCTCGCGCCGACGACCGCCAACACGCAGGTCGAGATGCCGCAGGTGAAGTCGGCCGCCGAGCGCTACCAGGTGCTGCGCGAGCACGCCCGCGGCGGCATGGGGCGCATCCTGATCGCCGTCGACAAGGTGGTCGGGCGCGAAGTCGCGCTGAAAGAACTGCTGCCATTCAAGAACCTGTCGGGCAGCAGCGCGTCACCCGGCACGCCGATGAGCGCCACCAGCACCACGGCCACGGCGCGCTTCCTGCGCGAAGCCACCGTCACCGGCCAGCTTGAGCACCCGAACATCGTCCCGGTATACGAGATCGGCCAGCGCGACGACGGCAGCCTGTATTACACGATGAAGTTCGTGAAGGGGCGTACGCTCGCCACGCGATTGCGCGCGATCCGCAACGACGTCGACCTGTCGCCCGAAGAGAAACTGACCGAGCGCCTGAAACTGCTGGACGGCTTCGTTGACGTCTGCAATGCCATCGCGTTCGCGCACTCACGCGGGGTGATCCACCGCGATATCAAGCCGGCGAACATCATGCTCGGCGACTTCGGCGAAGCCCTGGTGCTGGACTGGGGGCTGGCGCGCATTCGCGGCGGCGAAGACATCGCCATGTCGGGCGGCGGTAGCGGCGGAGTGAAGGACTCCCAGGCCAGCGCCGAGATTACCCTCGAAGGCGAGGTGATGGGCACGCCCGCCTACATGCCGCCCGAGCAGGCCGCCGGCAAACTCGCCGCCGTGGACGAGCGCAGTGACGTCTACTCGCTGGGCGCGGTGCTGTTCGAAATCGTCAGCGGCGAGCCCCCCTACCAGGGCAAGACCGCCAAGCAGGTGCTGTCGAGCGTGCTGAGCGAACAACCCAGGTTGATCCGTGAGATATCGCCCGACGCGCCTCCGGAGCTGGCTGCCCTGGTACAACGCGCCCTCGCACGCAACCCCGCCGAACGCTTCAAGAGTGCGCGCCAGCTCGCCGAGCAAGTGCAGGCCTACCGCGACGGGCGCATGGT
>JAGQRI010000243.1 GCA_020425515.1 Planctomycetota bacterium
ACCATGCGCGCGACCCAGTCACGCTCGAACACGCCGTGGCGCGCGAACGTGTTGAGGTTCATGCGCGTCATCTGCCACTTCGCGCGCTTCGCGATCTCGACCCAGTCCTGCGGGCCCAGCGGCAGCGACGTCAGAAGCTGGAACGGCACGCCCGGGACGTCCAGCGTGTCGCCGCGCTTGAACGCCTCGTACTGGCGCACGACCGCCGGCAGCAACGCGGCGTCGTGGTCGCGCCCGATGAGGTAGGCGTACAGCGCCGCGCGCGCGGCGTCGGCCGGCTTCGGGTGGACCATCTTGATCACGTCGGCCAGCGACGGGTCGTTGCCGACCGAGTCCGCGAGCAGCTGCGCGTCGTCGCGCTGCGCCAGCCAGTCCAGTACCAGGCGCTTCGGCGCCGTGCCGAGCGACTTGCGGCCGGTCACGCCCGAGCGCAGGATCTGCACGAAGTTGCGCAGCATGCGCCCGTTGTCGACCACGCGCATGAAGACCTTGCGCAGCAGCGCGACGTCACGCGTTGCCAGGACGGCCGCCAGCAGCGCCGGCGTGTCCTTCATGTGCGCCTGCTCGCGCGCGTAGACGGCGGCCTTGGCGACGAACCCGGCGTCCGCCTTGAAGGCAAACGCCAGCACATCGCCAAGCTGCTCGCCGGCGTCGGCGTAGAAGGTGTTGGAGAGGCAGCCCGTGGCTACGTACTGCGCCAGCGCGTGCTTGCCGTCGAATGCGTAGGCGCGACCGCCGGCGCGGTTGCGCGTGTCGCTGTTGCGCAGCAGCTTGCCGCGCGTGCCCTTGAAGAGCGTCTTGTTCGCCATGTTCGTCCCCCTTCGGGATAGTCTTTACACGTCAAGGGAACGGGGCAGGGTTGCAGTGGAACGGCTTCCTCGCGGGTGGCCCGGCTACCGGGATCGAGTGTGCTCCCAATTTGCGATCAGTTCAGTGATGTCAGTGTCCGCGGTAATGACGGCAGGCGCCTCGCCCGTGTCGGGAATCAGCACCATCGGCCCGCAGTGACGCGCAATCTCTTTGACGATCGTCGCGTTCAGTTCCGGCGAACCCTTCTCGAATGAAATGCTGGTCGGGCTGCCGGCCCTGACTTCGCAAAGCGCCCAGTCGCCTGTTTCACCCTCAACGTTCGCCATGCCGATGGCGTACTGCACACCTTCCTCGCCGGCGTTCTCTTCAATGTCGTCACGCGCGAGGGCCAGCACGGCCGCTGCCACGATCTCGCCGGTCGGGTGGCGACCGTCGGGAAGGCTGCCGTGGTCGATTTCGAAGTCATCGAGCCACGGACGAATTTCGTCGTTCAGCGGCGCGACCTGGTACAGGACACCCATGGTTCCTCCCGTTTCTCCAAAAGCGAACCGCCGGTTTCCCGGCGGTTCCTTGGCGGTTTGCGCGGTACGTGTGACCCGGTTGTTTCGTTGGGTCACTGCCAAGGTGCGCAACCCTGACAGCTTTGCATTATCGGTTATTTGCCACTCACTAATCCAGCCTCTTACCAGTGTCCCTGGTCGAGTGCTTTCAGCAGCGCGTCGAGAAACGTCGGCGCTTCGATGTCGACTTCCTTTTTCTCGCGCGTCGCCGTCGCGGTGCCGACGGCCTTCAACCTGCATGAATCATGGGCTTGCGCGATTTGCTTGCCCGGCTGACGCCCGAGCCACCACTCGCGCGCGCTGCTGTCGATCATCGCGCGCGCCAGATTTTCGTGCACGCGCGCGCCATTTAATTTCCAGCCGAAGTCGACGCCCATGCCGAGTCCGCCGTGCATGGCGTGCATTACATTGAGACCGTCGATGCCGGGGAAGCCGTGCCGTTTAAGCTCGGTGTAGATTTCCCCCAAAGTGCGTGTGCCCATTTTCGTTCCTGTGAAAGTGCCGGGGGCCGCCGCAGCGGCCCCCTGTGTGTGCTAGCTGCAGCCCATTGAGTTGCCGCAGTTGAGGCATTTGTAGCAGGCGCCGTTGCGCACGGTGATGTGCCCGCAGACGTCGCACAGCGGAGCGTCGCCCATCAGCGATTCCATCTGCTCGTTGAGCGCGTCCTTGGGTTTGGCCGGCGCCGCGCTGGCGACAGGCGCGCTTTCAACCACTGCGCTCGTCGCCACGGGTTCCTGTTCTCCGCCGGCGTAGCCTAGGTCCTTGGTGTCCTCGCCCTGCTGCGCGAGCAGCGACGGGCCTTTCACCTCGTCCGGCTTGATGTGCAGGAAGTCGGTGCGACCGAGGTACTGGTGGCCGAGCGTGCGGAACACCAGGTCGATCACGGACGTCGCGAGGCGGATGTGCTTGTGCCCCTCGACCATGCCCTGCGGCTCGAAGCGCGTGAAGGTGAAGGTGTCCACGAACTCCTTCAGCGGCACGCCGTATTGCAG